>JAGUUF010000055.1 GCA_020063545.1 Cytophagales bacterium | reverse complement strand
TGGCATAGGCAATACCATTCGGGTCGCCCGACTGGATGTTTTCGCGCACCAGCTGCACGGCTTCGGGGTCATATAATATGGAGAGCAGGATGGTAATTTGGTCGTAATTCAGCCTTATCTCCTCGCGTAAGGCTTCGCGCAGCAATAAAAATTCATCCTGTTCCGGCAGTTCGCTTAGTGCGGCCAGGTTCCACAGGGTTTTTCCGATTTCGGTTTCAAGCAGGTCCATTACTTCGCGGGCCTGCCTTCCGGCAGCACGATAATTAATGTACCGGAGTGAGTACAAAATCTGCTTTACAATTCGCTTATCGGGATAATCGGCTTTCTTCCACAGCAATTGCAATGCTTTGTCGCCACCAATGCGGCCCATTATCTGCACAATGCGCAGCATAACCAGGTCGGTCTGGCCCGATTTATGAAAAGCGGTCTCCAGCGAATCAAGCGCTGCTTCACCGGCTTCGATTAATGCGGCAGCAGCCTGGTGCCCGTAGGAAGGGGACGAGAGCAGGTCAATCAATACCGGGAATGTTTCGGGGCGCTTTACCTTGCGCGCAGTTACGATGGCTTCGCTTCGCACGTTGTAGTCAACATCGCGCAGCAATTCCAGCAGGATGAAAATGGTGCGTTGGCTGATGAGTTTACGCAACAGTTTTGCGGCCAGTACCCGATCGGCCGGTTTAACCGATTTGCTGAGTTTCATCAGCCGGTCTGGCGCAATGGAGAGCACATCGCTGTCTTCGGCCGAACCTTGCGCGGTTTGTGCCAGTTCTCTGAGTTCAGGGTTTTTATCCAGATCCTTTTCAATACCCAATGCCCGCACGCGTTCAACGGCAAATGATTTGATTGCCGGGTTAGCGCTGTTTGCCATGCGGATAACGGCATTTTCAAACAGGGCAGGCTCTAGCTTTTCCATCAGCTTAAGCCCGTATATTACTTTGTCCTCGACTGTGCCGTTAATCTCTTTTTCCAGAACCTTGTCAACCGTGTATTCCCGCTCAACATTACCCACCACCTTGGTTTTATTTTTAACCAGGGTAGTTTGCAGGGTTTGGCGGTAACTGTTGTACATGCGGCTGCCCACAAAATACCAGATGCCGATTATGGGGATTGTAAACAGGGTGATGTAGAGAATGTCGAAGATCTCCACTTTATTAATCAGGTGAATCAGTCCACCGGCTATTACCATGGCGAGTGCAGTGATGGTTCCCTCCAGTTTGGTCTGGATGTCAATCTTTATGTTTGTTTCGAACGGAAGCTGGTACAGCTTAATGGCATCTTCATCGAGCGATTCCTTAATGGCATTGACGAACAACTGGCTCATGGCAATCATAATGAAGAAGAAAATAAACGTGGCACTTTCGGCCGTATGACCAAACAACGAACCGATAACAAGCGCAGCTCCGATGAAAATGGCAATCAGTACCGGGTTAACCAGGATGGCCACCCGCAGGCCATAATCCGAAATAACACGGTCAACCACGAAGGCCTGAACAAGGAAACTGAAGATTACAACCGTTGCTTCGAACAGGGAAAGGAAGTTGGCCAGTTCGTTGGGTTTAAATTGCTGTGTTGAAACGTTCAGGAAGAGGTAATCAATAAACTGAAAGGCCACCATCCCTACAATAATGAACACCGACAGAAAGATGAGGTATTTGTTTTTAAAGAATGAAACGATGCTTACTTTCTGGTAGGTCTCTTTCTCTTTTTTAAGCGCCCAGTTTGCACCACCGTACTTTGATGACAGCACAATAAACAAAATGGTAAAAATGGCAATGCTCACCAGGCTTATCGTGTACAGCGCATCAACATCAGGCAACAGGGGCAGTATAACCGGGATAGCAAAAAACGAAATCAACGAAGCTATTAATGCGCCCTGGTCAACACTGCCGAAAAGGCGCTTGGTTTGCCGCACGTTAAACATACGGTTAAAGCCACCCCAGAATACAAGCAGCACAATAAGCGTAAAGGGCGCGAGTTGGGTAAACCCGAAATAATAGATGCGTTCTTTATCGTCAATAAACAGGTCGGCAAACTCAATGGCAGCGGTAATAATGGTTACGGTAATCAGGCTGAGCATCCCCAGCAACTGAAAGGGTATCCTCCGCTGCAGAAAATTATAGGTAATGGTGGCGGCCATGCCGAATAAGCCAGCCACGGCAAATGCCCCGGGAAGATCGTTTTTTGCACTATGGTTATTGAGGAACAGGGTTTGGGCGGCAACCGAAAACGTGGCCAGGAAGGCGCCCATAAAAAAACCCATAATAAGAAGCAGGACCACACGACCCTCTTCCCCTTCCTCCAGATCGAACAGGCGGGTGAGCAGACTTTTCTTCATGAAACTCGGCTAAGCAACTTAAAATTCGGTATTCTAATATTGAATTCCTATAAGGCGCCAATTTTTTCGAATCCAGTAACTTAAGCCTAATCGTGGTTAAGCATTACTTTAATACTGCCGTAATAAAGGCTTATTCGCATTATTTTTTAGCCGCCTGTAAGGTTGCGGGGCAAAATGCAGGTTTTCAGGCAGTAAGAGTGCTTAACATTGCAGCCAAATATTCTATGGATATGAAAAGACTCTTTTTAATGACATTTTTTGCCCTAACCCTTGGGTTGCAGGGATTCAGTCAGTCGGGCAAAGCGCTGGCCGAGGCTGAGCGGTACTTTAGCATCAAAAATTACGAGCAGGCCCTACCGTTGTTCCTGGAGGCCGTTCAATCGGGTGAAAAAGACCCCATGGTGCACTACAAAACAGGGGTGTGTTACCAGAAATCAACAAACATCCAGGATCAGTCCAAAGCCATAGGCTACTATGTGTTTGCCCTGAAGAACAAGGCCCAGGTTCCTTATTCGGTACACTATGACCTTGGCGAGTTGTACCTGCGCAGCGAAGATCTGCAACGGGCTATTGAGTCGTTTAACCAGTTTAAAACGTTGGCTAAGACCGATAAGGCGGCCATTGCCAAAGCTGATCGCGCCATTGAAATCTGCCACAATGCTATTGCCCTGATGTCGGTACCCCGTTCGGTAACGGTACACAACTTCAGTTCGGTGGTTAACACAGCCTATACGGAATATAATCCCGTAGTTTCGGCTGATGAGAGCATCATGGCGTTCACGGCACTGCGGCCCAACACCGGCAAAACCCGGTCGGGCGACAAGTTCATTGAAGAGATTTACATAGCCTACAATAATTCGGGAACATGGACGGAGCCGGCAGCAGTTCCGGTTTCATCCGATAAGAATGTAGGCACAGCCGGCATCTCGGCCGATGGCCAGAAGATGCTGATCTTTATGGGCGGTGTGGATGACCCCGGAAATATCTTTGTGATAAACCGCAGCGGTGAAAGTTGGTCGAAACCAACCGTGTTGGTGCCAACCATTAACAGCAAATACCTGGAAACTACCGCAAGCATTACCCCTGATGGCAAGACGATTTATTTTGCAAGCGACAGGCTGGGCGGCAAAGGCGGGCTGGATATTTATAAAACCGAACTCCAGGCCAACGGCACCTGGGGTGCACCTGTTAACCTGGGCGAGCCCATCAACACCAAAGACGATGAGGACGCCCCGTTTATTCACCCGGATCAGAAGACCTTGTTCTTCACTTCCAACGGGCACAACACCATGGGCGGCCGCGATATTTTTGTTTCCAAGCTGGTTAACGGCAAATGGACCAAGCCCGAGAATATGGGCTACCCGGTTAACACCACGGCAAACGACAATTACTTTACCCTTATTGCCAACGGCACACGGGCATACTTTTCATCCGACCGTAAGGGCGGATATGGTGCACAAGATATCTATTACCTGGATATGCCACCGCATTCGGCAAACATTCCGTTAACCATGATTAAAGGGAAAATCCTGAATGGCGAAACCGGAAAACCGATGCCCACAAAAATTTATGTAATCGACAATGAGACCAATAAGCGGCTCGACTTTGTTTACGATCCGGACCCGGAAACCGGAAGCTACCTCATCATCCTGCCCCCGGCAAAGAATTATGATATCGTTATTGAGTCGGAGGATTTTCTCCCGTACACCGTTAACGTTAATGTTCCGAACCAGGATTACTTCTACGAATTGTACCAGCAAATTAACCTAAAGGCCATTCGCCAGTTCGATGTGGTGGTGGGCCAGGAGGTTGAGGTTAAAAATGCCTTTTACGATGCCAACCAGGATGTGAAGGCCGATTTGCGAAAATCGCACGAAGTAAAACTGGCACAAACCGGCAAGGTGGATGTGTACGACCTGATGTTCGACCTGATTGCTGCCGGTGATGACGAAGGCGTTGATTATGTACTGGAACTCATTCGCCTGAGCAATACTATCGACAACGTTGATTTTTCGGATGGGAATAAAAAGCTTGAAGTAGCCACCCGTACATACTATTACGATGAAAGCGATGAGAGCAAGTTCGAGCAGAAAAATGTAGGCGAAAAAACCATCCTGTCGCTGCCGACCTTTGAAGTAACCAAAGAAGCGCAGCAACAGAAAAATCAACCGGCCAAGAAGCAGGCCGCGTACGATAAGGCTGTGCTGGCTAAGCAGGTTAAAATTTATTTCGATGCCGGTAAAAGTAACCTGAAGGCGCAATACAATCCTCAACTGGATGACGTGCTGGCCATACTTAACAAGTACCCCGATTTGAGTGTTGAAATCTCGGGTTTTGCTTCGCAGGAAGGCTCAGAAGAAATGAACCGCGATCTGTCGAACAAGCGGGCCATTGAAGTGCTTAACTACCTGAACCACCGGGGTATTGTGCGCAGGAGAATTGTGGCCAAAGGGTATGGCGCCACCAAAACCGAGGGCAGCAAAGAAGAAGGAAGACGCGTGGAAGTACGCGTTGTGGATACAACAGCACAGTAAAATTCAGTCGTCCAGTCGTCCTACGACTTGAAGTCGTAGGACGACTTCCTTAGTGAATTAGCAACGAACTGTCGCCATAGCTGAGAAAGCGGTAATCGTTATGCAGCGCTTCCTCATAAATGCGTTTCCAGTCATCGCCAACAAAGGCGGCAACCAGCAAAATCAAGGTTGATGCCGGCAAATGAAAGTTGGTGATAAGCCCGTTGCAGATTTTAAAGCGGTAGCCCGGGTAAATATAAATGGCCGTGTTCCCGGTTAAGGTTTCGGTGCCGGTTTTGTCCAGCTTATTCAAAACGGCCAGCAAGGCCTGTTGTACGGAAGGAAGGTTATCGTAGCGCTGATACGGTTCTGATTGCGAAACAAAAAAACCTGCTTCAGGTTTATGGATAAGCTTAACCCCATACCAGTACAGGCTCTCCAGCGTGCGCATGGCCGTGGTGCCAACGGCAACAGTAAACCGTTCTGGCTGTAATAACGAAACAAGGTTGTTCCGGTTAATCACTACCTGTTCGTTATGCATCTGGTGCTGCAAGGCATCATCGGTTTTCACGGGCATAAACGTGCCCGCGCTTACATGCAGGGTCAGGAAGTCGGTTTTTATGCCTCTTTGTTTCAGTGTTTCAAATACTGCTTCGGTAAAATGCAATCCTGCAGTTGGTGCGGCCACCGCACCTTCATTTGCCGAGTAAACCGTCTGGTAACGGTTGCTGTCATCCGGTTCGGCTTTTCGCTTGATGTATGGCGGCAATGGGGTGGCTCCGAACTGATCAATTACCTGCGCAAGCGGAAGGGATTCCGGCTTCCATCGTAACCGCACCAGGCCGCTTGTCCTGTCAATAAGTTCTGCCTGTAGTATTACCCTGCCTGTTTCAGCAGTTAACCTGACGGTTTCTTTCCATCGTTTCAGATTACCGATAGAGCACTGCCAGGTGCAACTGCCCTGCGTTTTCATGGCCAATGCAAGTTCAGTGGAAGGTTCTGCCGGCTGAAGCAGGAAAATTTCAATCTCAGCGCCCGTGTTTTTCCTGAACAACAGGCGTGCCCGGATTACCCTGGTGTTATTAAAATAGAGGGTGGTGTTGGTGGGAAGGAAATCGGCCAATGATTTAAAACCGGCATGCACGATTTTACCGTTCCGGTAAACGAGCAGCTTTGAAGCATCGCGGTCGGGCAGCGGATGCAGGGCAATCCGTTCCGGTGGCAGGTCATATGTATAATCGGTAATGCGCAGCATGAAAGGCCGCAAAGTTAACCGTTTCGATTATTTTCTATTTTCGCATAGCGATGGCATTACAGGCAAGCATTCATAAAAAAACATTTCACTTCAACTTCGATGCGCGAACCTCGCGCGGAAGGATGAAGGATAAAACTTCGTGGTTTATTAAACTGATTGATGATGGGAACCCGAATGTATTCGGAATAGGCGAGTGCGGCCCTTTGCCCGGGCTAAGCCCGGATGCCCTTCCGGATTTTGAAACAGTACTGGAGGAAGTAGTCGGTGCGCTAACGGGCCGCGCCTCCATTTCGCTCAAGGATGTTTCATCACTGGTGCCGCCTGGGCATCCATCAGTAACGTTTGGACTGGAAACCGCGGTGCTCGATTTGCTGCATGGCGGCAAGCGGTTGCTGTATGAAAATTCATTTGTGCACGGTGTTGCCATCCCGATTAACGGATTGGTGTGGATGGGCGACCTTGACTACATGCTGCAGCAGGCATCCATTAAAATAGCAGAAGGGTACCGGTGCATTAAGATTAAAGTAGGTGGACTAAATTT
>JAGUUF010000067.1 GCA_020063545.1 Cytophagales bacterium | reverse complement strand
TAAAGCGAACCGCAGAACTTCTTGAAGCATCGCAACCGGCTGCAGTAGTGATGCCACTGTATGGCGACCTGCCCTTCGCCCAACAACAACAAGCAATTTTACCAGATGAGAAAGGCAGAAGAAAGATTGTGCTGGCCACTTCAATTGCAGAGACTTCACTTACTATTGAAGGTATTTCAGTTGTCATTGATTCCGGATTTTCGCGTGTACCCCGATTTGATCCTCGCAGTGGTCTCACTCGGCTTGAAACTGTACGAGTAACCAGGGATTCGGCCGACCAACGCGCTGGCCGTGCCGGTCGCCTGGGGCCGGGTGTTTGTTACCGCCTGTGGAGTGAAACCGTGCATCGCCACCTGGCCGACCAGCGTAAGCCCGAAATACTCGAAGCCGATCTGGCCGGTTTGGTGCTGGAGTTAAAAGCCTGGGGCATCAATACCCCGGATGAGTTGAAGTGGATAACACCACCACCTGCCGGACCGGTAAGCCAGGCTACTGATTTACTCATCCAATTAAAAGCCCTTAAAGCAAACCGGATTACTGACCTCGGTAAAAAAATGGTGTTGCTGCCTACGCATCCCCGTGTAGGGCACATGCTGGCTTGCGCAGATAAAGAAAAAATGGCGCTGGCTTGCGATTTGGCCGCGTTACTGGAAGAACGTGACCCGCTGATAAACGTACCGGCCGCTGACGTATGGCTGCGTGTTGACGCCCTGCGAAAGTGGCGAAATGGTGAACGTGTAGCAGCCGACCGTTCAACACTGGAGCGCGTTGAACGTATAGCCGCCACCTGGCGAAGAATGTTTAATGTCGAGGTCAGTAACGAATCTGTACAGGAATACGAAACCGGGGCACTATTGGCATTGGCCTATCCTGATCGGATTGCAAAACAGGTTGATAAGCACAGCGAGCGGTATAAACTGGTGAGCGGGCGAATCGTGAAAATACCATCCCATGATCCGCTCCTTCATGCACCGTGGATTGTTGTCGCCCAGCTTGATGCAGGCTTTGGCGAAGGAAGGGTTTTCCTGGCGGCTGCACTACACCCTGATGATTTGGCCGGTCATATTCAAACTGAAGAAGTAATCCGGTGGGACAGCGTCCGGGGTATGGTTGAAGGCGTTGTTGAGAGTCGAATTGGAAGCCTTGTACTTTCAACGAAGCAGCTGCCCAAAATTCCGGATGAAAAGCGTATTGAAACAATTTGCCTGGCAATTCAACAT
This sequence comes from Cytophagales bacterium, assembly GCA_020063545.1. GTDB lineage: Bacteria > Bacteroidota > Bacteroidia > Cytophagales > Cyclobacteriaceae > UBA2336. Next base: position 3,856 of record JAGUUF010000067.1, on the reverse strand, counting down.
GAAGGCCTCCGGCTGTTGAAGTGGGACGATACGCACCGGCAGTGGCAAAACCGGGTGCTGAGCCTGCGGCAATGGCGCCCATCCGAAAACTGGCCCGATGTATCGGATGAGCAATTGCTTGGCACCGTACACCAGTGGCTTGCTGCTTTTTTGAACCAGGTAAACAACCGGTATGATTTACAGCAACTTGATTTACATGCAGCGTTAACCAGCATGCTACCGTATCCACTTCAGGCAAGCGTAAACCGGCTGGCTCCCGCCCGGCTTGAAGTTCCCAGTGGTTCGCTCATTGGTATCCAGTATTTCGCTGACGGGCGATCACCGGTTATGGAAGTACGGCTGCAGGAGGTTTTTGGATTACCCGATACGCCCACCGTAAATGACGGCCGCATAAACGTTACCATGCATTTGCTTTCGCCAGGCTATAAGCCGGTGCAGGTTACGCAAGACCTGAAAAGTTTCTGGAATACCCTGTACCATGAAGTAAAGAAGGAGTTGAAAAGGCGGTACCCAAAACATTCCTGGCCCGATGATCCATGGAAGGCAAAGGCGGTTAGGGGAGTGATGAAACGAAGGTTATAGTTGGTAGTTGTTGGTTGGTAGTTGTTGGTTGGTAGTTGTTAGTTGGCAGGCTGGTTCTCGGCAACGAATACCTATTTTTTAAGTTCCAGAACCACGAGGCTCATCGGCATAACCTTGACGGACGAAGAAGTTGTTAAATTTTCGCCCGATAAAACATTTGTAGCTTTTGTGAAGCCTGTAGTTTGTTCACCATATTTTGAAAACTCAACTGTCATTTCCTTTTCGTTGGTATTCATTACACACATAACGGTTTGCCTGTCATCATACCGGAAGTAAACATACACACCCTCCACGGGCAGGTAGTGCATGAATTTACCGGAAGTAAGTGCGCTTGATTTTTTACGGTAGTTGGCGAGCGTGCGGATGAGGTTGAAGACTTCGTTTTCTTCTTTGGTACGGCCTTCGGCTGTGAATTTGTTAACCTTATCGCCAGGCCACCCGCCCGGAAAATCCAGCCGCACCCAGCCGTCAGGGTTGGTTATGCCTTTCATTAAAATTTCTCCACCGTAATACAATTGGGGTATCCCCCGGCAGGTGAGCAGCCAGGTAAAGGCTATTTTTATTTTGTTTAAATCTTCGCCAACAACCGAAAAAAACCGGCTCAGGTCGTGGTTGTCGAGGAAGATTACATTCTTCATTGGATCTTTATACAGGATATCATTCGAGAGCGTCTGGTAGAGTTTGTTTACACCTTCTGTCCATCCGAATTTTTCATTTACTGCAGCCTGTATTCCATAGAACAGCGATTGGAAATCGGTTACCCCGGGCAGGTTGCTTTTAAACGGCACGTTTAGGTTATTTTCAGCAAAGAAGGCCTGGTTTACGGTTCCATGCACCCAGGTTTCCCCAAACAGCGTTAGCTTCGGATACTCATCGAGCAACGCCTTGTTACACCGGTTCATAAATTCAAGATCGTTGTAGAAGTAGGTATCAATGCGCCAGCCGTCAACCGCAAATTCTTCCACACAATAGATGGCGTGTTGTATCAGGTAATTGGCCACAAACGGATTATGGTGGTTCAGGTCGGGCATCATGGGTGTAAACCACCCGTCCGTCATTTTTTTACGGTCGCTTGCGGCAGCGTAAGTATCGAACAGGGTTTGATCTTTGTAGGTGGTGTTGGTGTAGGCAGGCCACTCGTGCAGCCAGTCGCGCATGGGCTTATCCTGCACGGTAAAATGGTAGAGGCCAACGTGGTTATATACGGCATCCTGTACCAGTTTCATGCCGCGCCTGTGCAGTTCATACCCAAGTTTTTTATATTGTTCTTCTCCTCCCAGCCTGGGTTCAATTTTGTAGTGGTTGGTAAACGCATAACCGTGCTCGGTGCGGTTGGGCATGTCGTTCTGGATTACCGGGGTCATCCAAAGGGCCGTAACGCCTAAATCCTGCAGGTAATCTAAATGGTTAATTACGCCTTGTAAATCTCCTCCGTGCCTATGAAAGATCGAATCGCGGTTTAAACTTTGATCGCGCAGCCCGGGGATGCGATCGTTGGATGGATCGCCATTGCTGAACCTATCGGGCATCAGCAAATAAACCAGGTCGGCCGAAGTTACGCCTTGGGCAAACTCGGTTCCGTTTCCGCTTCTTCGGGGCTTTAGCACGTAATCAAGTGAAGTGGCTTGTGATCCGGATTTAATGTTTATCGCAAATTTTCCGGATACTGCTTTGGATGATAATGATAAGTCAATAAACAAGTAATTCGGATTTTCGGGATAGTGCACACGGGTAACCTGAACCCCCGGATACTTTATTGTTACTTCCGGTTTTCCATTGCCAATACCCGATCCGTAAATCATTACCTGTAAAGAAGGATTTTTCATTCCTACCCACCAGTGCGGGGGATAAACCTGGATTTGGCCAGAAGCAATTGAACGCGTAATGGCCAAAAGAAGTACGACCCAAAGGGTATGGCTTTTATTGTGCAGCATAGCAGGGTAATTAGTCTTCCAGTATTTCAATTTCAATGCGGTCGTTTAAGCGGGCGCTTGAACTATTCTCGCCTACCAGCATGTTGGTACCACCCCAGGCAAACAGTTCGGTGCGTTTTTTATCAATACCATGTTCAGCCAGGTATGCCTGAACGGCTTCTGCCCTGAGTTTTGACAATTCTTTGGAAGAGCCGTTTTTTTCGTCCGATCCTTTCATCTCGAAATAATTCTTAGGCTTACCGAGTGCAATGATTTTGCGCTTGCTGTAATTGCCGTTGCAGTGCCCGTGAATTTTGATTTTGTATTTCGGATTTAGCTGCATCATGGTTACCAGTTCATCCAGTTCGGATTTTGATTTAGGCAGCATCACCACGGCATCTTTGTAAAACGATACATTATACATTACCGAAACATCGCCCTTTTTCATCCGCTCGAGCTGGTAGGAAATAACCCATTCTCCGTTGTTACCTTGTGCGGCTCCATCCGTAAGTGCCGGGTCGTTGTAATCAATTACTTTTACTACCTCTTTAAACCCAAAAATCCCGCACACAATTGTCATCGGCCTGTCGTCATTGGGTTTTAGTATGTCCACCAGGTCACCGGTTTTGTATGTGGCAATATCGCGGCCCTGTACGCGGTCAACGTAGTGCACCTCACCGGGCACCAGCCGACCGTCCGTTGTTGTGATCTGAAACCGGAAAAACTTGCCGCGTGGTTTCGGCATGGCGAGTTCATTGCTTACTACCGGCTGCGGCTCAGGCGCTACTTCTTCAATGGTAACTTCTTCCGGTTTCTTTTCTTCAACGGGTTGGGTAAGCGGTTGTACGGTTACCGGTTCTTTTACCGGCTCGGGTTTTAGTTCGGCAGCCGGCTTGTCATCGCCAAGCATTCCGTAAAATGCCCAGGCGTCTTTGTATTCGGTCTCTTTCTGCAGCCGGATGGTTTGCGCATAGGCTTCTTTTCTGCTGGCAGTTTTCAGTACATATACATAAAACAGGTTACGGTTTGCGTTGAGCCGATACTCGGCATCATAGCGCTGGTTGCGGGCATAACCGGTAAATTTTTGGGCGTTCGATTCAATGGCAAACGCACCGATAACCACATAATACTGCTGGGCTACGGCCTGGCTGCCTACCATGAGACCGAGTATAAATACCGTACTAAATTTTGAGAGGGGCATATGATTAAAATTTTGTGGAAATTACTGAAGGTAATCGAATATTCAATCGGCATGGCAGGATGGTATGGGATGAAAAAAACCTGTAAAGGAGCAGTTAACAGGATTTTTCAAACTCAATTTTTGGTATATTCAGGTCGTAAATACAACCACTATGCAGTTT
>JAGUUF010000120.1 GCA_020063545.1 Cytophagales bacterium | reverse complement strand
CCACACGGGCAGATTCACCCATCAGCACCTTTATTGAGAAGCGCGGGGAGGGGATTCACCACCTCGCTTTTGAAGTAGCCGATATCCGCGAAAGCATACAGCATTACGAGCAACTTGGTTTCCGGTTAATTGGCAACGAGCCAAAAAAGGGTGCAGACAACAAGCTTATTTGTTTTCTGCACCCTAAGTCAACGCAGGGGGTTTTAATCGAGTTGTGCCAGGACATTACCGGCCCTTAGGCAGGTCCATCGTATTGCGTTGCCCGAACTGAATCGAGTTGTAGTACTTCAGTTTTTTCTTTCCTTCGCGCGTTTCATAGTACGGTTTAGGTACCGTTGAACAGGAACTGAACAGGATTAAAGCCACGACAATCCACATCAGCCATCGCATACTGCTTTACGTTTGTGCATAGATACAGGCCATGTGAAAATCAAATCCGTTAAATCGGGTTATAATCTTACTTTTGCCTGACGACCCGCCACCGGAACCGGTAAAAAGGCGGTTACAACCGGTAAACGCATGACAGAAAAACGAACAGAGATTGGGGAATTGGGAGAGTTTGGGCTCATCGAACGCATTAACAGGCAATTCAAACCGGTAAATGCATCATCGCTAAAAGGTATTGGCGATGATGCCGCGGTTATTGATAGTGGTAATGACTACATGGTATGGTCAACCGATTTGCTGGCCGAAGGCGTGCATTTTGACCTGGCCTTTACACCCTTGCAGCACCTGGGGCACAAAGCTGTAAGCGTAAATGTATCCGACATTGCAGCCATGAACGGCAAGGCCGAACAAATCCTGGTTAGCGTGGCGCTGAGCAACCGGTTTTCGGTTGAAGCGGTTGATGCTTTGTATGATGGGATTAAAGCAGCCTGCGAACAATACAAGGTTGACCTGGTGGGGGGCGATACAACATCATCGCGCTCGGGGTTGATAATTTCGGTGAGTGTGCTGGGCCGTGTTGCGAAAGAAAAAATAGTGTATCGCAACGGGGCAAAACCCAACGATATTATTTGCGTTACCGGTGATTTAGGTGCAGCCTATGTCGGGCTTCAGGTACTGGAGCGGGAAAAGGAAGTATTTCTTTCCAACCCCGGGATGCAGCCCGGCCTGGAGAAATACCAGTACATGGTGGGCCGGCAATTGCGGCCGATTGCCCGTACCGACATCGTGTTTGAACTTGAAGAAATGGGGGTAAAACCAACGGCTATGATTGATATTTCCGATGGGCTGGCTTCCGAGCTTTTTCATATCGGAAAAAATTCAAATGTGGGAGTGCGCATTTTTGAAGATAAAATTCCGCTGGATGCCGAAACGTATAATACGGCCGCCCTTGAGTTTAAGATTGACCCGGTAACCTGTGCGTTGAATGGCGGTGAGGATTATGAGTTGCTGTTTACCATTGCACCGGAGGATGCCGACAAGATTAAGAACCACCCCGATGTTCATATGATTGGTTATGTGCACGACAAGCCAAGGGAATTTTTATTGATCACCAGGCAGGGAAACAGTGTGCCTCTCACTGCGCAGGGGTGGGATCATTTTCGTACCCGTTGATTCCGGTGCGGTTCATCATTTCAAAAATCAACCACAGCCTGCCCCGGATACCTGATTATTCAGGAAGTACGTTCATTAGCCAGCGGAAGGTAAATACGGAATTCGATGCCCTTGTTTTCTTCGCTGATGATTTCGAGTTTGCCCTCGTTTAGTTCAATGAATTTCCGGCATAAGATGAGCCCAAGGCCTGTTCCTTTTTCGTTAGCAGTTCCTTTTTTCAGGATCACATGCTCCTGATTTAAAACTTGCTTTATGTACTCCGGGCTCATGCCAATACCCTCATCGGTTATGCATACTACTGCGTGGTTGTGATTACGGAAAGCCGTCAGTTTAACCAGTTTACCTTCCGGTGTAAATTTAAGGGCATTCGATGCAACATTGCGCAAGGCAACATATACCATGTTTTCATCAGCATAGGCGGTAAGGTTTTCTTCAGCCTCAAATTGAAAATCGATTCGTTTGCGGGTGGCGGTGAGCTGGTACAAATTGTAAATTTTGCCGAGCATTTCGTTTATGGAAATTGTGGTTGGATTACTGGAAATGCTCCCGGTTTGAGAGAGCGACCAGTACAATGTATTATCAAGAAGGTCAAGTGCACTGCTAACCGAGTTGCGTATGTTGCGTGCATACTGATTGATCTGCTCAGCGGAAAGTGCAGGGCTGGTATCGGTTAACAGCGATAAAAAACCTTTAAGCGTGGTAAGGGGAGAACGAAGGTCGTGCGACAGGATGGAAAATATCAGGTCCTTTCGTTCATTAAGGGCCTGTAATTCGGCCCTGGATTTTTCAATTTCGGCCGTACGTTCCTGCAACAGTTGTTCAAGGCGTTCTTTATTGCGCCTGCTGGTAATTGTCTGCAGCCGAAACCCGGCCAACGCAACGCCAACCACAAGGATTACACCTGCAGTTAAAAACCAGGGCTGCTTCCAAAAGGGTGGCCGTATGTTGAATTGAATGGGCTTTGCTTCAACAACCTGTTCATTATCCCGGATGCGAACCCGAAACGTATAGTTACCTGCTTTAAGATTGGGGTACGCAGCCTCACGTGTTGCCGATGGAATCCACATGGGGTCATAGCCGTCAAGCCTGTATTCGACAGAATAATTATGCTGGGTACTGAATTCGGGTATCAGATAGTGGAAACAAACGGAGTTGTGGTCTTCCGAAAGTTCGATGGAATTGTTTTGTCGCAGGTTTACATAAAAATTTGTTGAAGCAAGTTTGTAGTTGGTAACACTCAGCACGACAGGCGTTGGCAGCGTTTCGTGAATCCGTATTTCATCGGGCTTGAAAATATTAATGCCATTAATGCCGCCCATTACAAATTCATTTTCGCGGGTTTCAAGAAAGGCCAGGCGGTTAAACTCCAGGGCCTGCACTCCCTCTTCCGGTAAAAAGGTCCGGAGTGTTAAGGTACGCGGATTAAATTGCAATAATCCCTGATTGGTGGCCATCCAGATCAATCCCTTTTTATCGGGAAGGGTGCAATACACGGTATTGTTGTTAAGCTCGGGTATGTTAACCCGCTCGGTTACCTGTAAATGCTGATTTTTTTCTGAAAGCGGCAACCTCCAAACTCCGTTATTGAATGAACTGATCCACAGAAAACCGTTAAATTCATTAAAGGCGAGAACCATAAAATACGAACCATCCGGGCGCGTAGGTTCCCGCTCAACCGGAAAGTAGGTAAAGGTTGAGTCGGGGTTGAAGAGTGAAACACCACCCTGCGCACCAATCCATATGCGTTGATAAGAGTCTATAAAAATAGCCGTTGCCCCAAACACCGGGTTGTTTCCGGTCAGGTCGTTGAAGGTTTTAAAAATCCTTTCCTTGCCTGTTTCCGGGTTATAAATCCGAAAAGCGCCCCCTGCTATATAGTACAGGCTGTTTTCTTTTTTTAGTATCTGCCGTACCATTATCCGTTCAAGGTCGGAGGAAGGGTGGTTAAACCGGGAGAATGCTTTTGTCCTTCGGTCCATAACCACCATTCCGGCCGATGTTCCGATGATAAGCTTCTCCTTCGATAGCGGCTGTATGTAGGCGGGCATAAGGTTTTTTTGTGAACCGGGTATCGATATTTTAACCCGTTGGATTGCTCCGGTTTTACGGTTAAGAAAATTTATGTACCCGCCATCCGTTCCGATTAACAAGGTACCGTCCTCTTCTTCAAACACGCACCGCACCATCCGGTCAGAAAGTGAATTGGTGTTGTTGGGTTCGTGGGTAAGGTGATGAAATTGTATTTTAAACCGGTCGTATTTGTTCAGCGATCCCGTGGCAGCAATCCAGATGATGCCGGTTTTATCTTCAAGAATGGCGTTGCAGTTATCGCTGCTTAATGAGTAGGGTTGCAGCGGATCCCTGGTCAGGCGGATGATTTCTTCGGTAAATGGGTTATACAAAACAATGCCACCGGCTTTAGTCAATATCCACACAACGCCATGGCGGTCGGTAAATATCCGGTTGATGCGATTGAAGAAGGGCGGGATGCTTGTACTAAAATGCCGGGTAAACTGTTGGGCATCGAGGTTATACACCAGCATACCCACCTTTTCGGTACCGATATACAGGTTGTTCGCGGCATCGGCATAAAGGGCGGTAACCCTTCCATGTGCTGTAAAATCAACATTACCCCAGCGCAACGGAAGTGAATCGGTTACGTGGTTATTTTCAATGGTAAAAATCTTTCGGTGATCACCAATATAGAGCTTGTTCCCGTGAGGAAGGAGGTAAGAGGTGCGGATGCTTTTATATCCTGAAACCGGGCTTCGTTTCAGGGTATCGTTTTGCAGGTAAAACAGGCCGCTGTTGAAGGAAGCGATCCATACGGTGCCATCGGGAGTTATGGCAAGCTGGTTGATAATGGGCACTCCGCCCTGTGTTGGCAGTCGCTCAATAGTGTTTGTGTTATAGTTGTAGGCCAGAACTCCAAAATTTCGGGTGCCGATGAGTATGCGGCCCCGGTGATGGTCATATAACAGGCAGGTTATTTCCTGGTTGCCGATAGACACGGAGTCGGAAAGTGTGGCATAATGAGTGAAGGCTTGCCCGTTGTATGAGAATAACCCATTGGCGGCAATCCACAACAGGCCTTCCTGGTCTTGTATAACATCGGTAATTTCTGCCGAACGAATGGTTCCGGGAGGAGTAACCTGTTCAAATAACGGCAACCTGTCGGGCAGTTGTGCGGTGGCTGCCCGGTATAGTAAAAGCAATAAAATTGCAATTCGTTTACGCATCAGTCCTCCGGATACGGAATAAAAACAAAATTGGTAAACTCCTTATCTACAACAAACAGGCAGCAGAATTCATCGGGGTCTTTATAAGCTTTTTTAAAAGCATCAACTTTGGCTTCGTCAATCAGGCCGCGTTGAACAAACTCATCCAGGAAGGAGGCATAATAGTTCCAGGTGGTGTGCGCCAGATCTTTATCAATCAGTATCTGGCCGATGGGTTGTTCTTCCTTGCATACCGGGAAAATGGGATGATCGGAAAAACCGCGTGTGCGAATCTGGTAAGAAGCCTCTTTCACCGTATCGGCAACTTTTACAAAATCGCCCGAAATGGTGCCCAAATATTTTCCGCTCAACTCCGGATCGTTATGCATATCGTGTAATTGAACCGCTAAAATAATATGTTCCGGTGTCTGCTTAAGGGCATGCCCTAAATTCCCTATTTTCGATGCAACTAAATCTTACCGGATATGAAGAACTTTCCCGTGCTTTTTCTCGTCATCGTGCTGGCAACCCCTCTTGCTGCGCAACCCACCAGCGAAGCCGACTGGACAGCCTCCATGCAAAAGCGCAAGGCCCTGGCAGCCCAATCGATACTGAAGGAATATCCGGTGCGCAACATCGGCCCCACCGTTCAGGGCGGCCGCATCGTGGATATTGAGGTGAACCTGAAAAATACCAACGAGTATTACCTGGCCTTTGGTTCGGGAGGCATTTTCAAAACCAGCAACAACGGGGTAACTTTCGAACCCGTTTTTGATAATAACGATGCACTGGGCATTGGCGATTTTGCCCTGTCACAATCCAACCCGGAGATCATTTATGTGGGTACGGGAGAAAAAAACAGCAGCCGCTCAACCTATGCCGGCAGCGGCATGTATAAAACCACAGATGGCGGAAAAACCTGGCAGCACCTGGGGCTTGCCGGCACGCACCACATCGGCCGGGTGGTAATTCACCCTGGCGACAATAATACAGTATGGGTTGCCGCAGTAGGGCCGCTGTACACCAGCAATCCAAACAGGGGCGTGTACAAAACCACCGATGGCGGAAAAACCTGGAAGAAAACATTGTTTGTAAACGACAGTACCGGGATAATTGACCTGGTTGTCCATCCGCAAAACCCCAGGCAGTTGCTGGCAGCTGCGTGGGAAAAAGACCGCAAAGCCTGGAACTTCAAAGAGTCGGGTCCGGCCTCAACCATTTACCGGTCCGATGATGGCGGTGAAACCTGGACCAAATCGGTTGCCGGCTTCCCGCAGGGCAAACAGGTGGGGCGAATCGGGCTTGATGTTTGCATCGGAAAACCAAACATTGTGTACGCCATTTTGGATAACCAGGGCGAAGTTCCTCAAAGCGAGAAACCCAAGGATGACGGAAAGCTGAAGTTTGCCGATTTCAAGTCGATGTCGAAAGAGGATTTCCTGAAACTGGATGATAAAAAGCTGGATGAGTTTCTTCGCGAAAGCCGGTTTCCTCAAAAGTACGATGCGAAAAGAGTGAAGCAGGAAATCCGCGAAGGCAAGTACCAGCCAAAAGCAATTTATGATTACCTGGGTGGTGATGCCAATGCCAATTTGTTTAATGCCAAAATTATTGGTGCGGAGGTCTATCGCTCCGATGACTTCGGGGCAACCTGGAAAAAAATGAACAGCTACGACCTGGACGGAGTGTTCTTTACCTATGGCTACTATTTTGCCGAGATGCGGGTTGATCCGAGTAATGCCGATAAGATTTACATCTACGGAGTGCCCATGCTCAAATCGAACGATGGCGGAGTTACCTGGCACCGGCTGGATACCCTTCGGGGTGAACAGGACATCCACGTTGACCACCATGCGTTGTGGATTAATCCAACCAACGGCAAGCACATGCTGCTGGGCAATGATGGCGGCCTGTATGCAACGTACGATGAGGGCGCCTACTGGAAACACATTAACAACATACCGGCAGGCCAGTTTTATACCGTTAACATTGACATGGAAACACCCTACAATGTTTATGGAGGATTGCAGGATAACGGTGTGCTGAAAGGCTCGTCAAAATCAGAACCGAACGTATCGAAGCATTGGGAGTACGTGGGCGGTGGCGATGGCATGTACGTAGCGCCCGATCCGCGCAACAGCCGCCTGGTGTACTGGGGCTTTCAATTCGGAAATTATTTCAGGGCTGAACAAGGCAAGCAACCGGCACGCATTACGCCCAGGAATGACATCGGTGAGCCCGCCTATCGATGGAACTGGCGAACACCCTTGATATTAAGCAGGCATAATCCCGATATTGTGTACATGGCCGCACAAAAAGTATTTCGCAGTTTAAATAAAGGCGATAACTGGGAGGCCATCAGCGATGATCTTACCAAAAACAAACCACAGGGCGATGTGCCGTTCTCTACCATCAGCACCCTGGCCGAGTCGCCATTGAAATTCGGACTGCTGTATGCCGGCACCGATGACGGAAACCTGTGGGTGAGCAAAAACGGTGGTGGAAGCTGGGAAAGTATTTCAGCCGGCCTGCCGGCCAACAAGTGGGTTAGCAGCGTATCGCCATCGCCACACCAGGAGTCAACCGTGTTTGTTTCGCTGAACGGCTACCGCGATGATGATTTTACTACCTACCTGTTTATGAGTACGGATTATGGCAAAACCTGGAAGAGCGTAAAGGGAAACCTGCCTGAGTCGGTGGCCAATGTAATTATTCAGGACCCGGTAAATGCCGACTTGCTTTACTGCGGACTTGATAACGGAACATACGTTACCCTTGATAAAGGAATAACCTGGCATTTCTTTAACGGCATGCTCAATGTGGCCTCGTATGATATGATGGTGCATCCCCGCGACAACGAGTTGGTGGTGGGCACGCATGGCCGCAGCGTATTTGTGGCAAATGTTAAACCCCTACAGGCGTTGAAAAACGGAGGCATCAATAAGGCTATTGTGGCGTTTGCCGGTGCGGAAAGCATCCGGTTTAACGAGCGCTGGGGCGAGAAACCCTACCCCTGGGCCGATGCCAACGAACCGAAAGTAAGTTTTCTGTATTACGTAGGCAAACCGGTAGCCGAAATTGCTATAGAGGTTTACGATGAAAAAAATGTGCTCGTACGAAAATTCAGTGCAACCGGCTCTCCGGGTTTTCATACGGTAAGCTGGGATGTAAAAGTGTCACCGCCTGCTGCACCTGTCGCAAAAGGCAAGGGGGCTAAGTCTTCACCGGCTGTAAATGCTGAGTTGAAGTATGCCGGTAAGGGAAAATACAAGATCAAATTTGTAAACGGCAGTGAATCCAGCGAGGTGACTTTTGAAATAAAGTGAACGAACTAGTGATGGTTATTTAGCCATGACTTACTAAATGCAGATAACTCGGGAAAGAACTGATCGAACTCACTTTTAAAGTCGGTGTATGATAAACGGAGATCGTCTACAGCTTCATCCATACGCGATTCATAAGGTGTTCTCCGGGCCATTCCACTGAGGGCACGATGAATACCTTCTAACCGGGCGTAGTTTACCAGCCAGTTGCCTTTGGTCATGTAGGGCATCATAAACTTTACTTCGCGTGGCAGAATGGGTTCATGCAGGTCAATTAACCGGTAAACCTTTTCGGCAAAATCGTGAAGCAATTCGGTGTGGTAGTCGTGCCAGTTACGGGCCAGGAAGTGGTCATAAAAAATATCAACAATAACCCCGGAATAATGCCGGTACTTCGGACGGAGGCGGTTTTTACTGTGCGTTACCTGCCGGTGGCTGTCCGTAAACTCATCAATAGCGCGGTGTAATTCAATGCCTTTGGCAATTTCCGGCTCAAATTGTTCGGCCAGGTTACGGCCCTTTACAAAATCACCTATGAAATTACCCACCATTATTTTAGGATTATTGCCTGATAAATAAAGGTGCGCAAGGAAATTCATGCGGTCAAGTTAGTAGTCCAAAGTTAATAGTCCATAGCCCTGGCAAAGCTTACTATACTATTAACTATAGACTATTGATTATCGAGTAACAATTCCCCATCTTCCAAGTTCAAAACCAGTTAAACATGGCGTTACCGCAACTCAAACTGCTGGTAAACCTGGCCCGCATTGATGGCGAGGTTGCCGAGCGTGAAAAAAAGTACATCACCAATATCGGTTTGGCCAACGGGGTGCCGCTGCCGGATGTGGTGCAGTTACTGGAAAAGAGTCATGAAAACATTGACCTCAGCAACCTTACAGATGAACTGAAGTTTAGCTACCTGCTAAGCCTGGTGCAGTTAATGAAAATTGATGAGCGGTTGTACCAGGAAGAGATCCGGTATTGTTCGCAGGTGGCCTCGCGCCTGGGGTACGAACAAACCGTGATGTTCGACATGATGCTCCATGTGCGCGAAACCATGGAAGACCATGAAAAAAAAGCCCTGCGCGATTTAACGCAGAAGTATTTGTCGAAATAACCGGGATGAGGGAAAGAAGGGTGTATTTGCAGTAGTTTTTTTTATGGAGGTGTTGAAAAAAATTTGAGGCGCTATTTTTTTAATACAAACTCATCCATATTATTCCTGTGAATAACTTTGAACCTGGCTTGAGGATAGCCATCTCTCCATCCTGATGGAGGTATTATTTTTTTGGAGGACTCAGAAAATTTAAACTCAAAGCCGAAAAGATTTCCATCGCGCTCTTCTACCCAGTCAATTTCCTGCCGATCATGGGTGCGCCAGAAGTAGTTGTTGGCGTGAATTTTTTTGTACTGCTGTACTTTCAGTCGCTCTCCGGCAAGGAAATTTTCCCACAGGGCTCCATGATCATTGCGAAGATTTAGCGGCTGAAAATTAGAGATAATGGCATTGCGTACCCCGTTGTCGTAAAAATACCATCGTTTTGTTTTTACGATTTCTTTCCGGAGGTTCCTGCTGAATCCCTGCACCTTAAACAGCACAAATACTTTGGCAAGCAGATCCAGGTATCGCTCAACTGTATTTTTACTCATTTGCAACTTACGGCCAAGTTCTTCCAGCGACACTTCGTGTCCCACCTGCCACGCAATCAGTTTGAGTAAATCAGCAAGTTTTTCGGAACTCCTCAGGTTTTCAAGTGCAAGAATATCTTTATAAAGATAGGAGCTTACCAGATCACGCAGGTAATCGCGCTTTTGCTTTGCTGTTTTTAATTGTAAAAGTTCAGGGTAGCAGCCATAGGTAAGCCGTTCTTCAACGTTCCCATATCGCGTTATCGTGTCCTCAACCTGCGCATATTCCAGTTGCGAGAGCGGGTATAGTATGAACTCTTTTTTTCTGCCGGTCAGCGGTTCACCAAGTTTGTTTTTCAAATCAAACATGGAAGATCCGGTAACCAGAATTTTAAGATCTTTTATTTCGTCCACCATTAATTTAAGTACCATTCCGATTTCAGGAACCTTCTGTGCTTCGTCAATTACCAGGAGGTTTACCCCGGCTGTAAGTGACCGGTAATGAGATGCGCTTCTCCGCGCAAGTTGCTCTTGTACCACAATATCTTCTCCATTCAGCAGAAGGCTTTTGTGGTTTCCGAGGGCATTGATGATTTGCTTTACCAAGAATGTTTTACCCGTTCTTCGGGCGCCAAGGAGCAATACGACCCGCTGAGGGGTAAGATCCTTTACCAGGGAGGAAAACAGGGCGCGGGGTATCTCTTTCATGCGGTAAAGATATAAAATTCCGTTCGTTTATTGACGGAAATTGTATAAATTCCGTCAGTTTATAGACGGAATTTTAAGGCCTGTTTTTGGATAAGTCTGCTAAACTGACTAGAATTGACATTGTATTCCACGATGAATCCACAGTATATGAAAAAGTATATCTGCATTTTTCTGGCTCTCATATCCTGCTCAACTTCTAACACAGAGAAGAAGGGACGCACGCCAGTTCTCACCGGCCTTGATGGTAAAGAATATTTCGAACCCGAACGAAGCGCAGCCGTACAAGCCCGGCTCGACAGTAACCTGAACGTAGCCCGGAAAAACTTTGAGGCCGATCCATCGGAAGAAAACTACATTTGGCTGGGCAGGAGGGAGGCGTATTTATATCGCTACCGGGACGCGATTGAAACGTTTACGCGAGGGTTGGAAAGATACCCGGATTCTTACAAACTATTCCGGCACCGCGGGCACCGCTACATTTCCATGCGCAAATTCGACAAAGCCATAGCCGATTTACAAATGGCCGCATCGTTAATGCCAAGGCAGCCATTGGAGATTGAACCCGATGGTCAGCCCAACAAATTAAATCAACCTCTTTCCAACACGCAATTCAACGTATGGTATCATTTAGGACTTGCGCATTACCTGAAAGGCGATTTTGAAAATGCCGAAAAGGCCTACGTTCAGTGCCTGGATGTTTCGGATAATGATGATTTGATCACCGCCACAGCCGACTGGCTGTACATGACTTACCGTAGATTGGGCAAAAAGGAAGAGGCCGCCAAAGTACTTGAGTTGATCAAAGAGAACATGAGCATCGTGGAGAATGACTCGTACTACCTGCGGCTGCAGATGTACAAAGGCATGATCCCTCCCGATGATTTACTCAAAGTAAGCAGCACCAATGAAGATGTGGACCTGGCGCTGGCTACGCAAGGATATGGCGTTGGTAACTGGTATTTATGCGAAGGTGACACCACCCGTGCTGTAGAAATTTTTAAACAGGTTACTTCGGGAAAACATTTTGCAGCTTTCGGATTCATCGCTGCTGAGGCCGACCTTGTACGGTTAGGTCAGTGACAGGCCCGGTTGTATTTCCGTAGTTTGTAATAGTTGTACGGAAGCGGGGCAAGGAAACCGGCTGCCATCGAAACCACCAGGGCCGACCAGTACACCGGGTTTTCAAATGCGGCCTTCCCACCGGTTATCATAAAATCAGTGGCATTCATTACCACTTCCATAGCAATCATCGACAAAAATGACATGGAGATAGCTGTTCGGAACGCAGCCGGCCAGGTAAATTTTTCCCGCCACTTCAGCAGCATGGTTTCCATGGTAACCGAAGTGCAAAGACCTGCTATAATCGCCAGGATCATTTGTGCAGTCATGGAGGTTCCGGGGTAGTATGCCTGGAGGTAAATAATCATGCCAAAATCACCAATAGAGCAACCAATCAAACAATTTAAAGTATTCAACGAAGCTCTTTTCCAGGTGTTGACATCCGCCCAAAATGATGGTGCTTTCTGAACCTGGTGACCGTTTTCAATGATGCGATAGGCAGGGTATGGTTGTAATGCTTCTATAACCTGTGATGGCGATACCTTTTCCCTGACCGTGAGCCGGGCCTCGGCTTTACCCAAATCAACGCTAACCTCTTGAACCCCGCTAATTTGCTTTAGCGATTTGGTTACGGTAGCAGCACAACCCTCGCAAGTCATTCCCGAAATTTTAAAAATCGCTTCTTCCATTCTTTTCTCAGTGACTTTTTTACGGGTAACGTCAATAAGGCTTAAATTAGTTTCATGGCCGATCTTTCTTTCTAAAATAATCGGGCAGGTCAGTATCGGTTGAATCTTTGTCGAGCAGAAAACGAACTGCTTCTTCTTTGGTATCAAAGGTTTTGAAATTTCGCTGCACAAAAATATTTAATCCCGTTATGATGATCTTCTGTGTGCTTGTTAAGCCTACAATCGCCTGCTTCTCAATTAAATTCAGGTTCGACTTTACGATTTCTTTAACCTCTTTCATAAAATTGGGAGTGAGGAAATTCTTTCGGTTAACAACAGAAAGTACCAGGTAGGGGCGGTTCTCCGCCTTGCCTATTTCCTGCGCCTGGTTAAGCACGGCAATCATTTCGGATTCGTTGCAGTCGGAATAATCAATTTCCAGGATAATCCGGCCCTCACATTCTATTTTCTTTACATGCCCCATCACCTCATGTATTTTTTCCACCACCATTGAAACACCACCAACCCCCAGATGCGGGCGTGAACATCGCCAGGATTTGACGAGAGCAATTGTCTTTTGAGTTTTTCAATTTCCGCAAAGTTAAAAATGCCTTGTGCTTCAATGAAATCTTTTGCCAGCAGGTCATCGATGATAAGCGGCTTCATTTCGTTGCGAAGCCATTTCAGCAGGGGTACTTCAAATCCTTTTTTAGGCCGGTTGTATAGTTTAGCAGGAAGAAAATCGTGGAAGGTATCCTGCAGAATCCGTTTACGTATGGCAGGGGTTATCTTAAAATCGCCCGGCAGGCTGAATGCAAAATTAACCAGTTCGTAATCCAAAAACGGTGTGCGTACCTCCAGGCTGTTGGCCATGCTCATCAGGTCAACCTTGGTGAGCATATCGTTCGGCAGCACCAGTTCCATATCGCTGAGCAGGATGTCGTTTATATCGGACTGGCTGTGCAGGTGTTTGATCCAGGTACCTTTAATGGCAGAAAAATAATCTTCATCAGCGGTGATGTGATGCCGCTGTTCAGGATGCAATAAGGCGAGCGCTTCTTTACCGGAAGCAAGCGATGCCCATAGCCAATACCGTACTTCCATGGAATGTTTTAACCCCGAACTATAGCGTGCGAGTTGGCGGAACAAATTGGTGAGTGTGTTATTTCTTGACTGCGGCAGCCGTTGCCACAACCAATCGAATTTCGGAATGAGGTTTTCCTTCCAGCCGGGGTGCCGTCCTCGCAAAAAAGCTGCATGTTTATTATACCCGCCCAGCAGTTCATCTGCCCCATCTCCCGATAATGCCACGGTAGCATGCTTTCGTGTCTCCTTACTCAATATATAAACATTGATAGCCGATGAGTCGGCAAAGGGTTCATCTACGTAATTCAGAATATCGTGCACGTGCGCATACAAATCCTTGTTGGTGAGCGAGAAAACGGTATGCTCCGTATTAAAATGTTTTGCTACTAATCGGGCATAGTCTGTTTCATCAAAAAATTTCTCATCGGCAAAACCGATCGAAAAGGTATGCAAATCGGGTTTGTGTTTGCCGGCCAGCCCGGCAATTACGGACGAATCGATGCCGCCACTGAGAAATGCCCCCAGTGGAACATCGGAAACGAGCCTTCTTTGAACGGATGCCTCAAGCAAATGCCTGAAGGTTTGTTTCGCATCTTCATAGGAAATGGAATTCTTTTTTACCTTTTCTGCACTATAGGGAATTAAGTAATACCTGCCAACCGATAATTTTCCTTTCGAAATTTTCAGGTAGTGGCCGGGGCTGAGTTTTTTAACCTGTTGGAAGATGGTATCGGGTGCAGGAATGTAATTCAATTGCAGGTAGGTGTACAATGAGGTGAAGTCGAGGTTTTTTTCGATCCCGTATTCAAGCATGGCCTTCATCTCTGAGGCAAATAGGAATTTATCCTCATCATACAGGTATAGTAAAGGTTTTACGCCATACCGATCGCGGGCCAGCAAGAAGGTTTGTTCTTGCTTGTCGTAAATACAGAAAGCAAAAAAACCATTGAGTTTGTTCAGGAAATTCTCCTGGTCGTAGATGTAGAGTTTTAGTAATACTTCTGTATCGGATTGAGAGAAGAAGCTAACGCCTCGCTCCTCAAGTGTTTTACGCAACTCACGGTAATTAAAAATCTCTCCGTTATACACAATGCCATAACGGCCCGACTCATCCCACATGGGCTGGTTGGCAACTGCACTGGTATCAATAATGGATAGCCTGCGATGACCCAGGCCAACAAACTGGTCGTGGTACATATCCTGGAAATCCGGCCCGCGCTTTTCCAGGGCACGCGTGGCATTGGCCAGGTGAATCATGTTCATCTTGCCCACGAGGTTAAAGGCAAAAATTCCGGTTATACCACACATATTGTTACGAGTGACTTTTTCCTTTGAAGATCAGGGAGGATAGTTTCATTCCCATAAGCATACACACCCACGCGAGCAGCACCACAAATTCCCAATATTCTCCGCCAACGTTCGGAAGTTTACCCTGCACGCGTGGCAGGTAGCTCATGAAAAAAATGAACCATACATAATACTGGTAAATGGTTAGTGCAACCTTAAAATGTGTTTCGGTTATTAGTCCGCGCTCATGCCTTAATTGGAAGACCGGCATAGCAAAGATGAGCACGTACGCCACAAAGCCGCCTGCCAGCCGTATCGGAATCAGTTCATTACCTGACAGGTAAACGTAACCCAGCAGTTCGATGAGATGAATGCCGTGAGCAACAGCAAAAACCATAAATGGTTTATGAGATAGTACCCTGCTGAGCCGCTGCGTATTGGGTAAAATCAGAAATATGATGCTGAACAGCACCAGCGAAAGCCTGCCCGAATAGCGGGTTACTGCCTGAAGTGCGGTGAGCGAATTACCGTAATTGACCAGTGCAAAAGCAACAAGCAGAATTTCAAGTACGATAACGGTAAGTACTGCTTTTCTGAAACTCACCGCGTTGTAAGTTAAGGCAGAGGTTTGATCAGGATGTTGCGATACCACACCTTGTCGCCATGATCCTGCAGGGCAATGTGGCCGCGCCTGGCTTTGCCAAATGCCGGCCATTGTTTGAATTTGCTGCCGGCAACCAAGGCATCCCACTCCGGTGTGTGCATAGTAAAATTCACTACGTTGGTTCCGTTTAGCCAGAACTGGTAGCTGCCATTATTGGAAACAATGCGCACCTGGTTCCACGCTCCGGCCGGTTTTACCGTTTCGGTGGAACAGGAAATCAAATCATACAAATCGCCTGCACGGTGTTTTATGATTTTTGCATCCGGGTGGCATGTATTATCCAGTACCTGCATTTCGGGGCCTGTTAAGTAGGTGTTGCTGTACTCGGGGCTTTCTACCACGTTAAACATAATGCCGCTGTTGCCGCAGGAATCAATTTTCCACTCCAGCCTAAGCTCAAAATTTTCAAATTCGTCAACGGTAATAATGTCGCCACGTCCTTCCTGTGCATCGTTATTAAAGTGCAGGGTGCCGTTGTCAATCACCCAGGCAGCGCCCACTCCATCTTTATTATAGTTTTTCCAGCCGGCTGTAGATTGGCCGTCAAACAATAACCGCCAACCTTCGGCCTTTTGCTGTTCGGTTAGCGTGTTGTGAGCCGGTTCTGTAACCGGTTCATTTTCGGTAACAACCTGGTCTTTTTTAGGATTGCAGGCAATCATCGCAATAGCCCATGTGAATGTTATAAGTTTCTTCATAGTTATGATAAGTTTGGTAACGCCTGGCGGATCACAGGTTTTTTATTTTGATACTTCGGTACCAGACCTCATTGCCGTGATCCTGTAATGCAATATAACCTTTCTTAGCGGATGCATAGCCCGGAAAATCCTTCCATTTACTGGAATTCCTGCGGGTATTCCAGTCATCCGAAAATAGGTCATAATCCAACACTTTTATTCCGTTAAGCCAGTGTTCAACGTGGTTTCCCTGCACGATAATTTTTCCATCGTTCCACTGCCCAACCGGGTAAACCGTGGTCGTATCGGTGGCATACAGCCCGAACGTTGCTGCGGATTTATTTTCTGCGGGCAGATCGCCAGGATAGCCGGTATCATCAATTACCTGGTACTCGGGGCCGGAAGCATAGGTCTGATTGTACTCTTCGTTTACCCAGAACATAACACCGCTGTTTCCCTGCCGGCTTATTTTCCATTGAAAAGTAAGTTCAAAATCACCGTATTCACCGGTAGTTATCAAATCAGAGCGTTCATTTACAGCTCCATCCTGAAAGGGCCTGCAATGTAGTGTTCCATCGGCTGCCTCCCAGGAGGTATTCGGGGAGTTTTTAAAAATGCGCCAGCCGTTCATGGTTTTTCCATCGAACAGGAGTATCCATCCATTCTTTTTCTCCTCCTCGGTAAGTTGGTTAAAGGTATCGGCAGGCTGTTTGGATTGCCTTTTGATTTCGCAAGCCTGGTAAACGGAGGCAACAAGTAAGAGGATGATTAACCGCATGATCAGAAGATTTTTCCCGGATTCAATATACCATTCGGATCGAAAACTTTCTTAATGCCGCGCATCAGCTCCAGGTTTGTAGCACTAAGGGCAAGGGGCATGTAAGGCCGCTTGGCGATGCCGATACCATGCTCGCCTGATAACGTTCCGCCAAGGCTTACGGTAAGTTTAAAGATTTCGCCAATGCCTTCCGGGATTTTTGTTTCCCAGTCGCTATCCGGTATCTGTTCTTTCAGTACGTTCACATGCAGATTGCCGTCACCCAAATGCCCGAAGCAAACAGTGTTAAATCCATAGCGCCTTCCGATTTCTTTGATGCCCGAAATCAGTTTTGGCAGGTTGGCGCGGGGTACCACCACATCTTCGCTTTTGGTTAAGGTAAACCAGTTTACAGCAGGGGAAATATTTTTACGCACTTTCCACAGTTCGTCTTTTTGTGCTGCGCTTTCTGCAAATAAAATTTCACCGGCCTGGAATTTTTCCACCACGTTCATTACCCGTTCGGCATCGCGCATCAATACTTCTTCATCATTTCCATCCAACTCACACAGCAGGTAGGCATCCATGTTGTCGGGGAAACTTGTAGTTACCGGGCTGTTCAGCACTTTCTCACAATACTCAAGGGTTTGCATGGCTGCGATGCGTTCAAAAAACTCTACCCCCGAGGGCTGGATACCGGCCGTAAAAATTGCGGCAATGGCCCTGCAGGCCTCTTCGTTGGTAACAAACGGGATGAGCATAAGCACGTTCTTTTGCGGATAGCCCCTGAGTTTAAACACAATTTTGGTAATGATGCCCAGCGTGCCTTCACTGCCGCACATTAATTGTGTAAGGTTATAGCCGGTTGAGTTTTTCAATACGTTTGCCCCCGTCCAGATTACCTCACCGGTTGGCAGTACCACTTCAAGGTTTAAAACATAATCACGGGTAACACCATACTTTACCGCTTTAGGCCCGCCTGAATTTTGTGCCAGGTTTCCCCCGAGAAAGCACGAACCCTTACTTGCCGGATCGGGCGGATAGAACAGCCCCTTCTCTTTTACGGCATTCTGAAATACTTCTGTGATAACGCCTGGTTCAACAATTGCCTGGAGGTTCAATTCATCAATGTGCAGGATTTTGTTGAATCGCTCCATGGATAACACAATACCGTGATGTGTAGGCAGGGCAGAGCCCGCCAGCCCTGTTCCTGCTCCCCGGGCCGTTACCGGAATGCGGTGCTCATTACACAACTGCATTACCCGGCTTACCTCGCTTGTGGTGCCCGGCTTAACGACCATGGCGGGTAAAAATGAATAATCCTCTGTTTTATCGTGTGCGTACTCAAGGCGCTTTTCTTCGTCAAGGATTACGTGTTCGTTCCCAACAATGGCCTCAAACTGGCTTATGATGGCTGTGCTTACTTCCGGAAATGCCATGCAACGCGTATATTTACAGTACTATTTTTTTAAACTTGGTAAGGATGCTATTTTTTAACCGCAAAGGTAAGCAACCTTTTTACTTCCTTTTTCTGTTTGCGTTGCTGTTTTTATTTTCCTGTGCCTCGCATAAGGCTAAGGTTAAGGAAGAAAAAGTTGAAAAGGTAATTACTGCGGCACGCAGCTATGTAGGCACTCCCTATAAATACGGGGGCACTACCCGGGCCGGTATGGATTGCAGCGGTTTATTGCTGAATGCCTTCCGCACAATCAATATGGAATTGCCCCGAACCTCCGAAGCCCAAAGCAAAGTGGGCAAGGAAGTGAAGCTAAAGGAAATTGAACCGGGCGACCTGGTATTTTTTGCCACCGGAAAGAAAAGACGGGAGATTACCCACGTAGGTTTGGTTACCGATAAAAGATCGAAAGACAACATCAAGTTTATCCATGCCTCCACAACGCTGGGGGTAGTTGAAACCAACATCTATTCCGAGTATTACCTCAAACGGTTCAGGCTGGCAAGGCGCGTTATTGATTGACGTTAGCCCCATCCGGCACCGCGGCTATCTTTGCACAATTGATTAGCAATAAGGGAAATATTGCTTAGTATTACCCTGTGTTTGATTTTCAATCCAATCCATGGATACTAAAAAACTGGGCCTCGAAATTCAGATAAACCTGTTTAATTTTTTCTTCGACTCGGAGTACCTGCATTATGGATACTGGAAACCCGGGCTTGAAGTTAAAGCCCCAAACTTTAAACAGGCCCAGGTAGATTACGTTGATTTTTTAATCGATCACATTCCTCACCACGTACGCAGTATTCTTGATGTTGGATGTGGAACCGGAAAGGTAGCCGAAGAACTTCTTGCGAAGGGCTACGAGGTTTCGTGTGTGTCGCCCCCGGGAAAACTTGTTGAGATGGCCGCAGAGCGGTTATCGGGCAAATCGGAAGTGCATGCCACGAAGTTTGAAGAATTTAAAATGCAACGGAAGTTTGATTTGATCCTGTTTTGTGAAAGCTATCAGTACATACCCATGGAAAGAAGTTTTGAACAGTGCAGCGGGTTACTTGATACTGGCGGACATATAATGCTGTCCGACTTTTTCCGTACCGAAGCCGAAGGTAAAAGTACGCTTGGAGGTGGGCACCGGTTAACGGAGTTCTATGCCTTGCTGGAAAAACATCCTTTTGAAATCGTAAACGATATTGATATGACCAACGAAATTGCTCCCACCATGGAGTTGGTAAACAGGCTTACTATGAATGTTGTATTTCCCACCGTTCAACTCGTGGGGCAATTGCTTCAATGCCGGTATCCCATTCTTTACAAAATACTTCGATGGCAATTCCGGAAAAAAATTGAGAAAAACAGGGTAAAGCATTTTACCGGTCAGCGGAATCCGGAGAATTTTAAAAAATACAAAAGCTACAGGCTGATTGTTTTGCGCAAGAAGTAGGGTTATAATGATTATTTTAGATAAGTATTAACCAGTCATTTATGAGTGCCTTCAAATCAACCGGCAGAAGAAAATTTCTTAAACTTTCAGCGCTGGCTGCAACGGCTATTCCTTTTTTCCGGTTTAGAACTGTACCGGGTAATAGTAAAATCGGAAGCCCGGTGCTAGTATCCACCTGGCGCAACACCGATGCCAATGCGGCAGCCTGGAAGGTGCTGAGCAGCAATGGCCATGCGCTCGATGCCGTTGAACAGGGTGCGCGCGTGCCTGAAGCCAATCCGAAGGATACATCTGTAGGCTACGGTGGGTTGCCCGACCGCGAAGGGATTGTTACCCTGGATGCCTGCATTATGGATGAAAAAAGCAATTGTGGTTCGGTAGCTTTTGTTCAGGGTTTTAAACACCCTGTATCAATTGCACGGATGGTTATGGAAAAAACGCCTCACGTAATGCTGGTGGGTAGGGGAGCCGAACAATTTGCAGCAAGCCAGGGATTCAAAAGGGAAAACCTGTTAACGAAAGAATCCGAAAGGGCATGGAAGGAATGGCTGAAGAAATCGGAGTACAAACCATATCACAATCCGGGCCAGCACGATACCATCGGCATCCTTGCCCTTGATGGTAACGGAAATCTTTCGGGTGCCTGCACCACCAGCGGCATGGCCTACAAAATGCATGGCCGGGTTGGCGACTCGCCCATTATCGGGGCGGGGTTGTATGTAGATGGTGAAGTGGGAGCGGCAACAGCAACCGGTGTGGGCGAAGAAATGATCCGCATTGCCGGCAGCCATACCATTGTGGAGCTGATGCGCAACGGTCGCTCTCCTCAAGAAGCGTGCGAAGAGGCAATTAAGCGTCTTATCAGCAAGCGGGGCGAAGAAAAAGCTAGAGAATTGAGTGTAGCCTTTTTGGCATTGAGCCGGAGTGGCGAAGTTGGCGCATATTCAACCAATAATGTGTTCGAATACACTATTTCCTCGCCTGATCACCAGCATGTGGTAATCAAGTCACCAAGTTATTTTAACTAACCGATGGCCGTTACCATAGAGATTGCTGCATTTAATATTGAGTCGGCCATGCACGCCCAGAAAGGGGGTGCCGACCGTGTAGAGTTGTGCGACAATCCGGCAGAGGGCGGTACAACCCCTTCATTCGGAACAATGGAAATTGTGCGCCAGGCGCTGAGCATTGATGTGTATGCCATGATCCGCCCCCGCGGTGGCGATTTTGTTTACTCGGCTTACGAATATCATGCCATGAGGCGTGACATTGAAATGTGCAAACGTGCCAGCCTGGATGGCGTAGTGCTCGGCATTCTGAAACCTGACGGAACGATAGATAAAGAACGGTGCCGCAAGCTTATTGAAGCCGCACGACCCCTTAAAGTTACCTGCCACCGGGCGTTTGATTTTACACGCGATGCGTACGAAGCACTGGAAGATTGTATTGAGGCCGGCTTTGATAGGATTCTCACGTCCGGCAGGATGCCGACAGCCGAAGCGGGTGTGGGATTGATTAAGGAATTGGTGAAGCGTTCGGCTGGCAGAATCTCGGTTATGGCCGGTGCCGGTATTACCGGAAAAAATGTATTGGGAATAATTAATGGTACAGGTGTAAATCAAATTCACCTTTCAGCACGCACCTACAAACCATCAACCCACACCCGGTACAACCACCAGGTAAGCCTGAAGGAATCCTTACCGGACGACTCCGGAAAATGGGTTGCCGATGAGGAGAAGATAAACGAGATCGCCCGGCTGGTTAAACGAACCCCGAAGGGGTGACATTCAACGATGTGGAGCCAGTGGGAGTCGAACCCACGACCTCTACAATGCCATTGTAGCGCTCTAGCCAGCTGAGCTATGACCCCGTTTTGCAGTGTTTCCGCAGGGCTGCAAAGATATTTCAATTTGTACTATATGCAAACCCTGGCTTTTACCCGCACCTGACAAAAATCAGCCTCATCTGTAACTGAAGTCATGTAATGGACTAAGCCGGGCCTTCTACTTTTAACGCCATACTTGTAGATTTACCTGAACCACTAAACGCTACTCCTGCCTATGGAACTCGACAAATTCAGTTACGACAACAAAATCGTAAAGGCATTTATTATTGCCACCGTTATCTTCGGCCTCGTAGGTATGCTGGTAGGGCTTACCATTGCCCTTCAGTTGGTATGGCCGGTATTCAACTTTGAATTTCAGTACACCACGTTTGGTCGCATCCGGCCGCTTCATACCAACGCGGTAATTTTTGCCTTTGTGGGTAATGCCATGTTTGCAGGCGTGTATTACTCCATGCAACGGCTGCTTAAAACCCGCATGTTCAGCGACACCCTCAGTTGGATCCATTTCTGGGGATGGCAATTGATCATTCTGTCGGCAGCCATTACGCTGCCGCTGGGTATTACCACGTCAAAAGAATATGCTGAACTGGAGTGGCCGATTGATATTGCCATTACACTGATCTGGGTTGTGTTCGGCTGGAACATGATCGGCACCATCCTGAACCGCAGGGAAAAGCACATGTACGTGGCCATCTGGTTTTACATAGCCACGTTTGTTACCGTAGCCGTGTTGCACCTTGTTAACTCTTTTGAAATGCCGGTTAGTTTGTTCAAGAGCTATTCCTGGTATGCCGGTGTGCAGGATGCCCTGGTGCAATGGTGGTACGGGCATAATGCTGTGGCATTTTTCCTCACAACACCATACCTCGGCATGATGTATTACTTCCTGCCGAAGGCAGCCAACCGGCCGGTGTATTCTTACCGCTTGTCAATCATCCATTTCTGGTCCCTCATCTTTATATACATCTGGGCGGGCCCGCACCACCTGTTGTATTCTACACTGCCCGATTGGGCCCAATCGCTGGGCACGGTGTTTTCGATTATGCTTATTGCACCTTCGTGGGGCGGTATGCTTAACGGGTTGATGACGCTTCGCGGTGCCTGGGACAGGGTGCGCGAAGATGTGGTGTTGAAGTTTATGGTAGTAGCCGTAACCGCTTATGGTATGGCTACACTAGAGGGCCCGCTGTTGTCGCTGAAAAATGTAAACGCCATTGCCCACTTTACCGATTGGATTGTGGCACACGTACATATTGGCGGGCTGGGCTGGAATGGATTCCTGATTTTCGGGATGCTCTATTGGCTGGTTCCAAGGATGTGGAACACCAAAATCTGGTCGAATAAACTGGCTAACTTCCATTTCTGGATTGGCACGCTCGGCATCATCTTCTATGCCTTGCCAATGTACATATCGGGTGTTACGCAAAGCCTGATGTGGAAGGAGTTTAACCCTGAAGGTTTCCTTGTATACAAGAACTTTCTTGAAACAACCGTTCAGATTTTACCCATGCACATGCTGCGTGCATTTGGTGGCTTCCTGTACCTGACGGGCGCCATTGTGATGACCTACAACCTGGTTAAAACCGCCTATGCCGGCAGTTTTATTGCCAACGAAGCTACCGAAGCTGCCCCGCTGGTAAAAACAGAGTCATCCGGTGGTGGCTGGCACCACTGGCTGGAAAGCAAGCCTGTGCTGTTCTCGGCATTGGCACTGGTGGCCATTCTGATTGGCGGCATTGTTGAAATGGTGCCGACATTTTTAATCAAGTCAAATGTTCCTACCATCTCAAGTGTTAAGCCATACACACCGCTGGAATTGCACGGCCGCGACATCTACATCCGCGAAGGCTGTGTAAGCTGCCATTCGCAACTGGTTCGCCCGTTCCGGTCGGAAGTAGAGCGGTACGATCCACTCGGGGGCGAATATTCCAAATCAGGCGAGTATGTTTATGATCACCCGTTCCTGTGGGGATCTAAACGTACCGGTCCGGATTTGCACCGCCTTGGCGGAAAGTATTCCGACAGCTGGCATTATAACCACATGCTGGCACCTGACGCGGTAAGCTCGGGCACCATCATGCCGGCCTATCCATGGTTGTTTGAGCAGGTAATTGATAAAACCACAACGGCAAAGAAAATAAAAGCGCTGCGAACCATCGGGGTGCCGTATGAGGAGGACTACGAAAGCAGGGCAAATGATGACCTCGACATGCAGGCCAGGCGCATGGCCGAAAATCTTCAACTGGAAGGAATTGAAGTAGAGCCCGATGCCGAGATTATCGCCCTTATTGCATACCTGCAGCGGTTAGGAAAAGACATTAAGGCATCGCGCTCAGCCGAAAATAATTTGACAACCGGTAATCAGTAACGCCATGTATAAGAATGTGCTTCAGCAGATTGATAACGTCCAGGTTTGGCCGATCATTTCGTTTGTGATTTTCTTTTTGTTCTTCCTGTTTCTGTTATGGCATGTATTTACGGCCGACAAAAGTTTTATCCGGTACATGAAAAAATTGCCGTTAGACGATAAGAACAATTCTTTACCTGTAAACGAAAAAACAAGCAACTCATGAAAACGATAATCTCCCTACTCACGCTGTTTCTGTTTGGCAGCCCGGTGTTAGCGCAGGATGCTGCACCGGCCGGTTTCTGGAGCGACCCGCTTAACGATCCGTTGTTGCCGTTTTACCTGGTTATCGCTTTTGTGTTTGTGGTGGCCTTGCTGGTGGTAATTGTGGCTATTTATATGTTGCAGGTGTTAAATGTTTTCATCCGCAAAGCCGAAGAAGAAAAGGCCGTACAGGCCGGCAAGGTATATGTGCCTGAGCCAGGCGCGTGGACGAAATTCTGGAACTGGATAAACGGCTACCGGCCTATTGAAAAAGAGTCGGAAATACTGCTCGACCATAATTATGATGGAATTAAAGAACTGGATAACCACCTGCCGCCCTGGTGGACGTGGCTGTTTTATGGAACCATCGCGTGGGGAGCGGTTTACCTGGTGGTGTACCACATTACCGATTCCCTGCCCCTGATGGATGAAGAATATCAACATGAGGTAAGTATTGCCCAGGAACAAAAAGCAAAACTGCTCGCCTCGCAGCCTGCCCTGGCAATTGATGAGAATAACCTGGTATATGAGCAGGATGATCAGATTATTAAAAACGGCCGCCAGGTGTACGTAGTTAACTGTGCATCGTGCCACATGCCTGACGGGCAGGGAAATATCGGTCCGAACCTTACCGATGATTACTGGCTGCATGGTGGAAGCGTAACCGACATTTACAAGGTTATTAAAAACGGTGTGCAGGAAAAGGGAATGATTCCATGGGGCCCGGTGTTATCGCCTCAGCAGATCCGCGATGTTACCTTCTATATAAAAAGCATTAAGGGAAGCAATCCGCCTAATCCAAAAGCTCCGCAAGGCGAACTATACAAGGAGGAGGTAGTTCCATCAACAAGCGAGGGAGCTTCGATGTGAAGCAGCATTGCACGATTGAATAAATTAATTCGCCACTAATTAATTGAGCGCAACGTGAGCACGGCAAATGAAAACGTTTATCAGTACGATGAGGAATTTCGCAACACCATTGCAACCGTTGATGAGAAGGGAAAGCGGGTTTGGATTTACCCGAAAAAGCCTTCCGGCAGGTTGCATAATTATCGGATAGCGGTAACCGTAACGCTGCTTGCTCTTTTCTTTGTCGGCCCATTTATAAAAATTGGCGGCCAGCCGTTGCTCATGCTTAACCTGTTCGAACGCAGGTTCGTTATTTTCGGGCAGGTTTTCTGGCCGCAGGATTTCTTTCTGCTGGCCCTTACCCTGCTTACCCTGTTTGTTTTTGTTATTTTGTTCACCGTAGTCTTCGGGAGGATTTGGTGCGGATGGGCCTGTCCGCAAACGCTGTTCATGGAAATGGTATTCCGGAAAATTGAATACTGGATTGAGGGCGATGCCAACCAACAACGCAAACTCGACCAGGAGCCGTGGACAGCACGGAAAATCGCCAGGAAGGTTGGCAAGCAGCTGGTCTTTATCCTGATTTCAGTTATCATTTCACATACCGCAATGGCTTACCTAATCGGTATTGAAAAGGTTAAGGAAATTGTCTCGCAGCCGCCTACGGAGCACCTGGCGGGGTTTATCGGCCTGGTAGCCTTTACCGGTATTTTTTATTTCGTGTTTGCCTGGTTCAGGGAACAGGCCTGTATTGCTGTTTGCCCGTACGGAAGGTTACAGGGAGTTTTACTGGTTAAGGAATCGATTGTTGTTGCTTACGATTGGCTTCGGGGCGAGCCGCGCGGAAAGATCAGAAAGGACGAAACACTTACAAATCGGGGAGACTGCATTGACTGCAAACTTTGTGTGCACGTGTGCCCAACCGGTATTGATATACGCAACGGCACGCAACTGGAGTGCGTTAATTGCACCGCCTGTATTGATGCGTGCGATGACGTGATGGTAAAAATCGGCAAACCAAAGGGATTGATTCGCTTTGCCTCGTATAATTCCATAAAAGACGGTGTAAAGAAGCTGTTTACTCCACGAGTAGCCGGCTATTCGGTGGTGCTTATGGCACTGGTTGGGTTGCTCAGTTTTATGGTAGCAACACGCTCGGATATTGAAACGACCATCTTGAAAGTTCCGGGAACACTGTTTCAGCGCACGGATGACGGAAAAATTACCAATCTTTACAATATTGAGTTTGTCAATAAAACATTTAAAGATATTGAACTTACGCTCACGGCAGAGTCGCCCGAGGGAGTCACTATCCGGAAGGTAGGCGAACAGGCAATTGTTGTTCCGGCTGGCGATTTGTACAAAGGTGTTTGTTTTATCGAGATACCGGCCGATAAGGTAACTTCCGCGAAAATGGTGGTGGTAATCGGCATTTATAAAGGCGGGGAAAAAATAGAAACCGTTAAGGCAAAATTTGTGGGGCCGGTGCACTCGCACCGCGACCGGGTAAAAGGAAAACGATAAGGTATGAATTGGGGAAAGTGGATTGTTGTTGCGTTTGTGCTGTTTGCGGTTTTCATCGGGATCATTGTCGCCATCAGCATGCGGCAGGATATTAACCTGGTTTCGAAAAGCTATTACCAGGATGAATTGGTTTACCAGGAAAAACTTAACCGGAAAAATAATACGGAACAGCTGAAGCAGAAACCGGAGGTTGACATTGTTGAGAATACGTATTTGAAAGTGTACTTTCCGGAAGCAAAATTTATTGAACAGGGCGAAGTGCAGTTGTTCAGGCCATCATCCGGTAAGTTCGATCAACGGTTTAAACTTACTTCCGCTGCCGACTCGGTTCAGGTTTTCCGGGTAACCAACCTTATACCGGGAGCCTACCGGGTTAAATTAACCTGGACCATGGAAGGCATTGATTATTACCTGGAGAAAGTTATTGTCATTTGAATTTCGGAATAATAAAGTGAACAGCGTATGCTCATAGCAGCCATAATGTTGGGGTTTACGGGAAGCCTCCATTGCATAGGCATGTGCGGTCCGTTAGCTTTTCAGATTAGGGCAACAACAGGGCAAAACCTTTTGGTTAACAGGGTACTGTATAACACCGGCCGCATTAGTACCTACGGCTTGCTTGGGCTGGTGGCGGGTATGTTTGGCCATGTTATCGAAATCAGTGGTTGGCAGGGCTGGCTTTCCATTATCCTCGGTTTAGTGGTATTTAGTGTTCTGATTTTCAGCCAGGTTGAAAAATGGATTATTCCGAAAACATCCTTGGCCATACGCGCACTCAAGCAAGGTATTTCAAAAGTCATGAACCAGAAAAGCGCGGGTGCCGCATTATTAATGGGCGTGTTGAATGGATTTTTGCCTTGCGGGCTCGTTTATGCTGCTGTGGTGCTTTCGCTTGTACAAACGGATTGGGTAGCCGGTACGCTGGTTATGGTACTGTTCGGGCTGGGCACTGTGCCGGCCATGTTGCTGGCGGCCTGGTCGTACACAAAACTGGTTGTGTTGCTTCCGGTTCCGGTAAAAAAAATTCAGCTACTCGTTGTCGGCCTGATGGCGGTTATCCTGATCTGGCGCGGGGTTTCCATCGAAGGTCTCTTTTCTATTGACCAGACCGTGCTTTGCTACCCGTTGCATTAATTGCGGGCAACGTTCCATTTTATTACCTGTTCAAGTTTATTGGGGTGCAGTACTTTTATTTTCCCGGTTTCAATTTCAATGATTCCTTCTTCCCTGAAATCGGAGAGTACGCGGATGACAGACTCCGAAGCGGTGCCCACCATTTTTGCCAGGTCATCGCGCGAAACATTCATGACTTCCCCGTCTTTTATCTGGTGAACTTTCAGTAAGGCTTCGGCTGTACGCTGCCGCACCGAGTTATAGGCGAGGGTTAGCAGTTGTGATTCCTTTTCTTCAATTTTTTTGCAGAGGAGGGAAACAAACGAGCGCGACAATTCAGGATGGCCGTGCAGCAGGGTAAGAAAATCATGGCGGGGAATGGCAATCAACTCACTATCTTCCATGGCAACAGCCGATTCAGTATAGTTTGTATTCTCTAAAATGGGTTCATACCCGAAAAAATCACCCGTGGTGTACAGGTTGGTGATAAACTCTTTGCCATCGGCATTGGTGCGGAACGCTTTGACATTGCCCTTTTGCAGAAAGTAAATAAAGTTGGGCAGCTCGCCTTCCATAAATATCCCGGCTTTCTTTTTCAACATTCGTGTTTTTTTGTCTTTACACAGGTCTTTAAGGTTAAGCACGCGCTGGGCATCTTCAATAAATTCGTTTAGCCCCGATGCGGTAGCTTCGTATTGCTTTTTAAGAAGTGCCACTTTGTTCAGCCGGGTTTCTACCGCGTTCAATAAATCTGTATCATCAAACGGTTTGGTCAGGTAATCATCGGCACCAAGGGTCATCCCCTTCCGGATGTCAGCTTTTTCTGTTTTTGCTGTAAGAAAGATAAACGGTATGCTTGCCGTAGCCGGATTCTTGCTTAAAATATGGAGTACTCCGTACCCGTCCAGTTCCGGCATCATGATGTCGCAGATGATCAGGTCGGGTTGGTTTTTTTGGGCAAGGTCAACGCCAATCTTTCCGTTTTCAGCGGTAAGCACTTCGTAATTCGCCAGTGAAAGTATTTCGCTTGTGTTTTCGCGGACTTCGGGGTTATCTTCAATAAGCAGTATTTTCTTCATAGCGTTATTCAGGTAATGGGCAGGATAACGGTAAAGGTACTTCCTTTTCCTTCCTGGCTGGTAAATTTAATTTCTCCGTTTAACAATTCAACATAGCGTTTTACAATGTTAAGTCCCAGGCCTGTACCTTGAACCTGCCCGGCATTGCTGGCGCGGAAGAACCGCTCGAATAAGTGTTTCAAATCTTCTCTTGGAATGCCGATGCCCTGGTCAGTTACGGCAATATCAAGGTGATTTTCCCAGAAGGTAACAAGGATGCTTATGGGCTTACCGGCATCGGAGTATTTGCTGGCGTTGGAAATCAGGTTGAAGAGAATGTTACGCAATACTTTTGGATCTGTACTTACCGGCTTTTCTTTTCCTGTGATCTGCAGCGTTACGGTTTGCTTCTCTTTAAGCTGGGGTTTCATTTCTTCCCTGATTTCATGAAGAAACTCACTGAGGCTGAGGGTCTCCTTGGCAATATCGATTTTACCTTCTTCGAGTTTACCGAGCGAAAGGAAGTCATTCAGGATATTGGTCAGGTGGCTTACCGATGATTTAATGCGATTTACGTGTTTATCAATTTTTGCAAGATCGCCCTTTTCTTTATACTGCATTACCAGCGAGGCTGAGCTGAGCACGGTGCTTAACGGAGTTCTGAATTCGTGCGATGCAATCGAAACGAACTTGCTTTTAAGTTCGTTCAGCTCGCGCTCCCGTTCAAGGGCATGCTTCACTTCTTCTTCTGCTTTTTTTCGTTCGGCAATCTGTTCCTGCAAAAAGTGGTTTGCCTTTTCCAGGTCTTCAATAGATTTATTGAGGGCATCTGTACGTGCCTGCACTTTACGCTCCAGTTCGGCTGCATAGAGCAGTAACTGTTCTTCGCTGCGCCTTACGGCTTCTTCCGCCTTTTTGCGTTCGGTGATATCAATGATAAACGCAATAACAATAAACTGATTGTTTATGCGGTGATGACTCAGGCTTACCTCTACCGGAAACTCGGTACCATCTTTCCGGCAGGCCACCAGGTCGCGGCCAACCCCCATTTTTCGTGGAGAGGGGGCCTGGTGGAAGGATGCCCGGTGCCGGCTATGCTGCTCGCGGTATCGCTGCGGAAGCAGCGTTTCGAGCGGTTTTCCTTCCAGTTCTCCGGGTGCGTATCCGAACATTTGCTCAGAGGCCTTATTGGCAAGCTGGATTATTCCCGCTGTGTCAACCATTAGAATACCCTCAGCTGAACCCTGAAAAATTTCGCCCAATGTTTCGGGTGAGGAAAGCCGGAATCTCGGTTCGGTCATGGTTTGGGAAAGATAGTAACAACGCCTCATGATAAAAATCAGTTTTTTACATGATGCCCATCACGGAGGATGATTCGCCAAACCGGGTATGTTCGCTGCAGTTACGTTACATGAATCCTGTAGTTTGCGCGGTTGATTTTTCAGAAACTTCTTCTTCGGTTTTGAAGGCAGCGGTTGACCTGGCTAACCGCTTTGCCAAACGGCTGGTTGTGCTGTATGCATACCGGATTATTCCGGATAATGAAGCCATCGGAGATTACCGGAAGACAATCGTTAAAAAGGCCCATGAGGATTTTGCATTACTGGAGAAAAAACTGGGGCTTAATGGTTCGGTGCCTTATGAATTCAGGGCCGAAGTCGGGTTTCTTGCCGACAGGATTAAAAGTGCTGTGCAGGCAAACCCGGGGGCATTCATTGTTATCGGGCAGAAACTGGCCCTTGAAATTAATGAGCAAAAGGGAATGACCCTTGAAGAATTTATCGCTCAGGCTTCCGTGCCGGTACTGATTGTGCCCGACAGGCACAGGCAACCTTAAAATTTCTGTTAATTCGGGTTATGATACGGTATTTGTACCACGAAAGTTTTTATCTTTAAAAACATTAACACATCAACCTTATGAAAAAAATCCTGGTTCCCATTGATTTCTCCAAAACGGCCCAAACTGCAGCCGAGGTAGCTGCCGGTATCGCAAAAAAAGCGGGTGCCGAATTGATATTGCTGCACGTAATTGAAGAAGGCTCCAAAGGCTCTTTTGCGGTAACCGGTGAAGTACAATACGCTGACATGGAAGAAAAACTGTTCATGCTCAAGCTCATCGAACGTTCCAAAAAGCAAATGGCCAAATTCGCGGCTGACCCGATGTTTAACGGGGTAAAGGTAAAATCCGAACTGCGGATGGGCTCACCCTTCCACGGCATGCGTACCATTATTGCCGAACATAAAGTTGACCTGGTGGTAATGGGAACAACCGGGGTAACCGGTGCCACCGAAATGATTATCGGCTCAAACACCGAAAAGGTTGTTCGCCATGCCAAATGCCCGGTGCTCACCATCCAGAAAAAACCTACCCGCCCCAACTTTAAAAACATTGTGTATGCTACCTCCATGAGTAAGGACGAGGAAGTATTTTCGCGAATTGTTAAACGCGCGCAGGCCATGTACGACTCAACCATTCACTTGGTTCGCATCAATACGCCCGGTAATTTCCAGCGCGATTCTGTTGTGAAAAAGTACATGCAGGATTTTGCCAAGAAACTTCAACTGAAAAATTACACGATTAACGTGTTCAATGATGTTACCGAAGAGGAAGGCATTATTTATTTTGCTGACAGTATCCATGCCGATATGATTGCTATGGCAACCCATGGCCGCACGGGTTTTGCGCACGTTTTGGCCGGCAGTATTGCCGAAGATGTGGTGAACCACAGCAAACGCCCGGTGCTTACGTTTGTGGTTAAACACAGGAAATAGCATTTCAGTGAAAACTGAACAAAAAACCCGGCCCTCCGGGTTTTTTTGTAACCTCCGGTTTTCTTCTGTAGTTGCAGCCAATGAGTAATTACTATGCGGTTTTGGGTGTCCATCCTGCGGCCAGCGCAGCTGAGATTAAACGCGCTTACCGCAAGCTGGTTCAGCAGCTACATCCTGATGTTAATCCCGATCCGCAAGCCCAGGAGCTCATCAAACTGGTAAACGAAGCATATGATGTTCTGGGCGATGAAGTAAAACGCAGGGAATATGATTATCGGTTGGAAAATCCGTATGCTCCGGTGTACGAGCCTCCTCCGGCTCCTGCACACCGTGATCCCCGATACCGGGGCACAGGCGGATACAGGCCGCCTCGCGCGAAAGGACCAACCCAGTACGACCTAATGGCAACGGTGCTGCCGTATATGAAACCGATTGCCATTGCCGGTGGTTTACTTTTTACGTTACTGGTAACCGATTTTTTTCTTCCCCCGGCAAGGCATATCGAGACACTCGTGAAATTTCGCAATGAGGTGTACAGGCGCGGATGGCAGGATTACCTGGTTACCAGCACCGGCAGAGAACTGAGAATTGAAGCGGCAGACGCCCGCAGGTTATCCGTCAATACACAACTTGTATTTACCGAATCTGCAATTCTGGGTGTGTTGATGGATGTTCAGTCCGTTGATGGAACAATTGCTGTTTCCAACCTGGGAACCCTTTACGGTAATTTCATTTTCGTTCCCACTTTGCTCATCATCGGCAGTGTGCTTTGGCTGCTTGCTGTCGGCAGCGTTGAATTCCGGTTTAACCTGGGGCTGGTAAACTTGTTCGTGCTTATCTTTACGGTAATTCTAATCTTCATTTCGTAATGGCAAAGAAAAACCTTTGGAAGCAGCGCGAAGGCGTGGTGTACTCTACGGCTGAAAATTTTCAATACGAAACACGAAAAGCATACGAGCCGGCTACACTTGCACCACAGCAACAACAGTTAAAAGTGCTGCTCGACAAGAGCGGCCGTGCCGGCAAAACCGTTACGCTGGTTACCGGCTTTGTCGGGAAGGCAGAGGACCTGGAAATGTTGGGAAAGGCGTTGAAAGGTAAGTGTGGTGTTGGCGGATCGGTAAAAGAGGGTGAAATTCTGCTGCAGGGCGACCAGCGCGAAAAACTGGTAAGCCTTCTTACTAAAGATGGTTATAAGGTGAAAAGGATTGGGTAATAAACGATCCTCAAACCTCTTTCAAAATCCGGATAACCGGTTTCATCACTACATTCGAGTTAATTGAATTGGTAATCAGGCAGGCGGCTTCTGATTTTTGCAATATCCGCTCAGCCCGTTCGTAATCCTGCTCGCGTGTAATAACCAGTTCTGGCTCAAGCATTATTTCTGTCATCCGGTATTTGCCGTTAACGTGTTCCAGCTTACCGGCAGCCCTGCACGAAAACTGGTTAAACACAAGTTTTGAGTTTTCGGCAATGGCCAGGAAGGTTGTCATCAGGCAACTGCTTACGGCAGCCGTGAACAAATGTTCGGGCGACCAGATTTTTTCCATGCCTTTCGGAAAAGGCGGTGGGGTAGCTACTGTTACGGGTTCATTCAGTTCATCCGAGTAGAGGGTGCCCATCCGGTCGGCATCCCAGCGAAGGTTTACATTATAGATGTGTTCGTACGTCATGGTTTAAAATTTTAGGTAAAGATGTACCGGCTAACGTTACCGCACCATGACTACAGTCACACAACCTGCTGATTTTCAAAGACCGGCCGGATTTGCTATTTTGTAAGCATGAGTACCCAGCAGCGATTCCAGGAACTAAAGGCTGTTCGCATTAAGCGAATACAGTTTGAGCGGGCTGTAAAAGATACTTTTTTTATTACCCTTGGCATTTTGGCTGCATCCTTCGGACTAAAAGGTTTTCTGCTGCCGAATAAATTCCTGGATGGAGGCGTAATGGGTATTTCACTGCTGGTCAATCAACTTACCAACACCAATCTTTCTCTGCTGGTGGTCATCCTTAATGCCCCATTTATAGTTATCGGCTACACCCAGGTATCGAGGCTGTTTGCATTTAAAACACTTATCGCCATTGTAGGGCTGGCGCTTGCGTTGTACTGGATTGATTTTCCCCTGGTTACGGATGATGATTTACTCATCGCTTTTTTTGGCGGATTCTTTCTCGGGGCAGGAATCGGGCTTTCCATACGGGGCGGCAGCGTACTGGATGGTACCGAAGTGCTTGCCATTTACACCAGCCGGAAAACTACCCTTACAGTAGGTGACATTATTCTTGGATTGAACATTGTAATCTTTTCGGTGGCCGCCTACCTGATTGCTATTGAAACAGCGTTGTATGCCATATTAACCTACCTGGTTGCCTCCAAAACAGTTGATTTTGTTGTTCACGGTATTGAAGAATATACTAGTGTGATGATTGTTTCGGATAAAAGCGAAGAGATAAAAGACGCCATCACCAACCGTATGGGCCGCGGGGTAACCATCCTGAAAGGACAGAGCGGTTTTGGTAAAACAGGGCACCGCGTAAAGGAAATGAATGTTATTTTTTCGGTGATCACACGCCTTGAATTACAGAAACTGAAAACTGAAATTTCTAAAATTGATGAGCACGCGTTTGTGGTTGAAAACAGCATCAACGATGTAAAGGGCGGCATGATAAAAAAACGGCCGCTGCACGAGTAACCTCCAACAAGCATTTCTTAATACATACCCATGAACCGATTACCCCTGCTTTTTTGCCTGGTAGTAACTGTTGCCTGCCTCGGGCAGACTAACCGCACGATTGCCAAAATTGATTCTGCACTAACCTACCTGCACCAGCGCCAGTTGTTTAACGGTGTGGTGCTGGTTGGCGAGAAAGGTAAGGTACTTTACAAAAAGGCCTTCGGTGTTGCCAATCCGGTTACCGGAACACCATTAACAACGGCTTCTTCCTTTAACCTTGCTTCTGTTTCGAAGCAGTTTTACGGTATGATGATCATGAGTCTGAAAGAAAAAGGTAAACTGAACTATGATGATCCGGTGCAGAAATACTTGCGTTCATTTCCATATCCTGCCATTACGGTACGCCACCTGCTTAACCAGGTATCCGGGTTGCCCGAATATTTTGAGCCGGCCGATCGCGAGATGAACCTGCTCGATACCCTTACCAATGAAATGGTGCTTGATTGGCTTGTAACTGAAAAACCTGAATTGCTTTTTGAGCCGGGCACCCGGTGGGAGTATTGCAATACCAATTATATCCTGCTCGGTTCGCTTGTCGCGCATGTATCAGGAATGCCTGCCAGCCGTTTTTTCCATGAAGCGGTAGCCAAACCGTTAAAACTTCCTAATACGTATGTGTACACCTTGAAGATGAAGCAGAACCCGGCCTCTCGGGTTGTAGGCTTTCGTTATGAAGGTGGTAAGCCGGTAATCCACGACATGAATCATTATGATGGCGTAGTGGGCGATGGCAATGTATTTTCATCAGCCGAAGACTTATACAAGTGGGACCAGGCCCTATATACTGAAAGGTTGATAAAGCGTTCAACGCGTGATGAAGCTTTTACTCCCGGCAAACTTAACTCTGGCGAACATCATCAGTATGGCTTCGGCTGGCGAATTGATGAGCCCGGCAAAATTATTTCGCACACCGGCAGTTGGGTAGGGTTTCGTTCGCTTATCGTTCGCTACCTTGATAAAAACCAAACGGTTATTGTGTTGACAAGCGGCACAAACGGTGCTGCACGCGTGGTGCGCGACATTTGGGAGGGTAAGCCGTATCAACTTCCGACAACGCATCTTATCACCAACGTAAAAATCATAAACGGAACAGGCCTGCCGGCTTTCAGCGGCAGCGTCCGCATGGTGGATGATCGGATTGCTGATATCGGATCACTCGGTGCGTTCCCTGGCGAATCGGTCACGGATGGAAAAGGATTTGTACTGGCCCCCGGATTTATTGACAGCCACAGCCACCATGATTGGCGGCTCGAAGAAAATCCATCCTGCACGGCAGCAACCAACCAGGGGATTACTACCATTGTGGTTGGGCAGGATGGCGGGTCAACACCCATCGATTCAATCAGTTATCTCCTCAACAAAAGGCCAGTCAGCATCAATATTGCCACCTTTACCGGTCATGCCACGCTTAGGCAAAAGGCTATGAATGGCGATGTACTGCGTAAATCAACACCCGATGAATTGGTTCAGATGCAGGCAATCCTGAAGCAGGAGATGGAGAGCGGTTCGCTGGGCCTTTCCACCGGGCTTGAATACGAGCCGGCCTTTTATGCAAGCCGGAATGAGGTGATTGAATTGGCCAGGATAGCGGCAACCTATGGCGGGCGATACATCAGCCACATTCGAAGCGAAGATGTGCACATTGACCGTGCATTGGATGAGTTGCTGGACATTGGCAGGCAAGCAAACATACCCGTACAGATTTCGCACATTAAAATTGCCTTACGAAGCAAGTGGGGAACATCGGCATCACTGCTCACCTCGCTGCAGCAGGCACGCCAGCTCGGGGTAAATGTTACGGCCGATGTATATCCATACAGCATGTGGGGCTCAACGCCTCGTGTGCTGTTTCCTAAAAAGGATTTTACAAACCTTGAGAGCGCCCGTTTTGCAACTGCTGAATTGTTCGATCCGGCCGCTTCAACCATGGTATCGTTTCCGGCAAACAAGGCGTATGAAGGAAAAACGATAGCGGAGATTGGCAGGTTAACCAACGAAGATGCAGCACATGCCTTACTGCGCATTATCCGCGAAGGCGAAGCAGCCGGTGAAAGCGGCTACATCGTGGCAACCTCGATGAGCGAAACGGACATTAAAAACTTTTTGGCCTGGGATCACAGCAGCATTTGCTCCGATGGGGCTGTTGACGGCCACCCGCGCGGGCATGGCGCTTTTACCCGCGTGTTGGGCAGGTACGTGCGCGAGCAAAACCTAATGCCACTGGAAAAGGCGATCTATAAAATGACCGGACTGCCGGCACAGAATCTCGGAATAAAAGATCGCGGCCTGATTCAGCCGGGTTATTTTGCTGACCTGGTGTTGTTTAACCCGGAAACAGTGATTGACAATGCCACGATTGAAAACCCTACTGCGTTATCGGCCGGTGTTGAGATGGTTTGGGTTAACGGAAAACTTGTTTACCGCGATCGGGTGGCTGTCAAAAACTATCCGGGTGTGCTGGTAAAACGCTGACTATTTTTTTAAGAAATCCTTCTTGTTCAAATCCCAGTAATTCGGCTCGGTCTTTTCCGTCAGTTGGTTCCAGTAGTCGGGCGTAACCCTGCGGCCGTCAAAGGTGCGCAGTTCTCGATTATATACTTTTACAACGGGGTTAAAGGTAACATCGGGTGTAATAATCGTATAGGTTTGTTCCTGCCCTTCTTTGGCCGGGTCGGTTTCAATAATGGTTTCAAGCCCGTTGTGCGCAAGCAACCGGTGAAGGAAGTCGGCACGGCTTTTTGAAACACCGGCCTCGATGATGCGGTAGTTTACCCCGTCAATCTCTTTGGTTACATGCTGAAATTTATCGAGTGCCATCAGTAGGTTGTGCAAAGTTCCATAATGTAATCAAACACCGGGCTGTAAAAACCCAACACGATAATACCGGTAGCTGCGATCAAAAGTGAAGTTCGCATAAAACCATCACTGGTAATTACGGGTATTGGCGATTCACTCTTGTTGATAAACATTGCCTTTACCACCAGGAGGTAATAGTAGAGTGAGATAACAGTATTCAGTACAGCAACCAGCAACAGGGTGTAAAAGCCATTTTCGGCAACAGCCGTAAACAGGAAAAATTTACCAAAAAATCCGGCCAGCGGGGGGATTCCTGCCAATGAAAATAGGGCCAGCATCATCGTCAGGCTCAACTTCGGGTTGGTTTTGTAAAACCCGTTGTAATCATCAATATTCAGTTTTCCGGTTGACTGTTCAACTGTTTGCACCACGCCAAAGGCGGCCAGGTTGCTGAACACGTACATCAAAACAAAGTAGATTACGGTGGCCATGCCCAAACCTCCGCCATTGATAACGCCCAACAAAATAAAGCCGGCCTGGGCAATGGAAGAAAAGGCAAGGAAGCGTTTAAGGTTTTGCTGCCGGATGGCAAACAGGTTCCCGATAGTCATGGTAAGGATGGCGGTGGCATACAATACATCCCGCCAAACCGGCTGAATCACCCGGAATAATGTGAACAGCAGAATGGCCAACACGAACACGGCTGCACCTTTTGAAACAACCGAGAGGTAGGAAGTAACGCTGGTAGGGCTTCCTTCGTACACATCGGCCGTCCATAAATGAAAGGGTACAATACTGATTTTAAAGGCTAAGCCGGAAAAGAAGAAAATAAAACCAAGCACAGTAACCAGCGAGCCGGTAAACGAAAAGCCCGCAAAGTATAAATTACCGGTAGCCCCGTATAATACCGACAGACCGAACAATAGAATTGCGGAAGAGAATGCCGAAGACAAAATAAGCTTAATGCCGGCTTCAGCCGATTTACTGTTGTATTGTTCGTACGCTGCCAGTGCAGCAATGGGAATGGTAAGCAGTTCAAGGCCGAGGTAAAACATCAGGAAATGCCCGGCCGAAATCATGTAGTTTACGCCAATCAGGCTGGAAACCAGCAACAGGTAAAATTCGGTGATGCGGTTTTTCATGGAAGCTTTGCTTAGCCAGGCATTGCTTTGCAGGAAAATAATCAGCGCCCCGATGTTGAGGATGTTCTTCATCAGGATACGGATGGGATCGGTTACATACATGCCGCCAAAAATGCTTCCGTGTTCAGCCGGAATGAATCCAACTATGGTTATGGATGCCATTAACAGGGAGGCTGAAATGGTTATCCGGTTTTTCTGTTCATCGGAAAGACCGATCTCAAGAATGATAAGCACCAGGGCCAACCCGATGAGGGTCCATTCATGCCGCATTAAGAGTAATTCATTCCAGGTCATAGCGTTAATCCAGAATTGCACCGAGGCTTTCCATAATCATATCCGAAAGCCAAAGCGGTGCGATACCAATAATAATAATTCCGGCAATCAGCGTAACGGTTGCCAGTTTCTCATACCAGGTTGCCTGGTGAAATTTCAGGTACGTTTCGTTTTTAACCGGGCCCATCAGCAAAGTGCCTACAACCCGCAGGATGTAAACAGCCGTTACTACAATGGATGAAATGGCAATGATTGTGATGAACCTGTGGAACCAATCGGTATGCTGGAAGGCACCTACAAAGATTGTCATTTCGGCCACAAAGCCGCTTAACCCGGGCAGCCCCAGCGAGGCCAAACCGGCAATAACATAGCACACCGACAGAAAGGGCAGCACCTTCATCAGTCCGCCCATTTCATGCACGGTGCGGGTATGCGTGCGCGAATACAGCATTCCTATCAGCGCAAAGAAAAGGGCTGTCATCAGTCCGTGCGAGATCATTTGTATTACCGCGCCATTGGTTGCGGTTTTGTTCAGCATAAGCAGCGCAAACAACACCAGTCCGCAATGGCTTACGGAAGAGTACGCATTAATGTATTTCAGATCGGTTTGTG
Source organism: Cytophagales bacterium (assembly GCA_020063545.1). Classification (GTDB taxonomy): domain Bacteria; phylum Bacteroidota; class Bacteroidia; order Cytophagales; family Cyclobacteriaceae; genus UBA2336. The sequence continues at coordinate 4,729 of JAGUUF010000120.1, read as the reverse complement.
AAATGACACCTAACGCACCATAGATAACCGATATGGAGGTGAGGATCAGGAATATCCAGGCCAGTTCATGGGCAGCCTGCGGCATTAGCCAGATGGCCACCTTCAGGCACCCGTAGCCGCCCAGTTTCATCAACACCCCGGCATGGAGCATGGATACTGCAGTAGGGGCCGAGCTGTGGCCGTCAGGCGACCAGGTGTGAAATGGAAACAGCGCCCCGATTACGCCAAACCCGATGAAGGTAAGCGGGAAGAATATTCGCTGCATGTCTATGCCGAACTGCTGCCCTGATAGTTCAAGGATGTTGAAGCTGTGATGTCCGTTTACATTGGAATGAAAGTAGATTCCGAGAATCCCCACCACCAGCAGGGCCGAGCCGGCCATCAGCATCAGCGTTAACTTCATGGCGCTGTATTCTTTTTTACCACTGCCCCAGATGCCGATAAGCAGGTACATGGGTATTACGGCCAGCTCGAAGAAGAGAAACATTACAAACAGGTCGAGGGAGATGAAGAAACCGAACACGCCCGTGGCCAGCACAATAAGGGAAATAAAAAATTCCTTGTATTGCTCCTCAACTTCCCAACTTGCAAAAATGCCGGTGAAGATTACAATGGCCGTGAGCACAATCATGGCTACCGAAATACCGTCAACACCAATGTCAAACGAAATATGCAGGCTGCTGTACCACGCAAACCGGTTGTAGAACAACACGGGTTCGGTATTTCCCGAAGAACGTTCGGCTAAGAAGGCATAAAGCAGGTATACCGATTGAAGGAGTTGTATGCTCATACCGGCAGCCGAAAGGATTTTAACCTGCTTTGAGTTACCGGCAAACACAATAGCCAGTGCGGTGAGGGCCGGAACGAGTATGAGGGCGAGCAGCAGGGTCATTATCTTTTTATTTTGGTATCTTCAAAGAGTTCTTCAATTTTCTTTCTCAACACTTTTTTATCGGGTAGGTAAAGTTGATACTTTGATACAAATATTTTATTTGGAAGTCCGGTGGTTGTATATTCAACCAGTATTTCACCCTTTCGTTTAACCAGGATTATCCCTACAGGGGGGTTATCGTTTGCTTGATTTTGTTCTGTTGCAAAATAATTAAGGTAAAGATTCATTTGCCCGATATCCGCATGTTTAATCCCCCTTACTTTTAAATCGATTAATACAAAGCACTTGAGAATCCGATGGTAAAAGACCAAGTCAATATAGTAGTGTGTATTATCAATCGTAATGCGGTATTGACGGCCAATAAAGGCAAAGCCATTCCCTAATTCCAGGATGAAGTTTTGAAGATTGTCAATAATCCGTTGCTCAAGGGCTTTTTCAGAATAGCGGATGTGAACCGGGATATTTAAAAACTCGAGTACGTATGGATCACGCGTAATATCATAAGGCGATTCAATAATCCGCCCCTTTTGCGCAAGTGCTTTAACTCCTTTTCCGTCTTTGCTAAGTGCAATCCGTTCAAACAAAGCACTGTCGATTTGCCGTCTTAGTTCCCTTACTGACCAGTTTTCCCTGATGCTTGATTTAATATAGAATGAAAGTTCGAGGTCGCTTTCGCATTTGAGTAACTCAATATAATGAGACCAGCTCAACTGGTCTGACACTGTCAGACCAGTGCGGGGGGATTGTTTTTTTTTGGTTTGGTTTGACACTGTCAGACCGGGGAATCGCAGGTAGAAAAGACGCATGTAAACCAACTGGCTCCGGCTAAAGCCTTTACCCAAATCCCTTGATAGCTCCCGGGAGATTTCAATCAGCATTTTTCGCAACGACAGGTCGTCAAACCTGCTTTGTTTCTCTTTCTCAACAATCAGTTTTCCAATCGTCCAATACGTGACAAGTAATTCGGCATTAATTGTCTTTACAATACGCGATCGGGCCTGAAGCACAAGTTCTTTTATGCGGGTAACCAGGTTACTATATGCCGGAAAGGATGTCATGTTAGTTCAAGCCCGTGTAGAGTAAAGCAACGACCAGAATAAGCACACCCGCCAAAAAAATGTACGCATATTTCTGCAGTTGCCCCGACTGGAATTCTTTCAACTCAGCCGATATGCGGTTGGTTGCCGATGCGGTAAAATTCATAAACCCATCAATAACCTGTCGGTCAAACCAGGCCAGCGGTTTTGCAATCAGGTTGAAGATTATCCGTTTCGTGATGAAGAGATAGAGTTCATCGATATAAAACTTCCGGTAAACGGTTTGATATAAGCCGCCAATGGAAGCGGTAATTTTTTGCGGCACATCCGATTGCTTCTTGTAAAAGAACCACGCAACCCCTATCCCGACTAAAGCTACCGTTACTGAAATAATGGCCACCGGCATATGAAGATGTGTTTTCAGAGGTTGCCCATCCGAAGTAACAAACCTGCCGAACGGGATGAGCCCGGCAGCAATGGAACCCACTCCAAGGATCCCCATGGGCACCAGCATACCGGCTGGCGATTCGTGCGGGCTGTGTTCATAGTTTCGTTCGCTGTTCCAGAACACCGTGAAGTACAGCCTGAACATATAAAAAGCCGTAAGGGCTGCAGCTAATGTGGCTATTCCGAAGTAAAATGTGTTTGTGGCCAGTGTGGCAGCCAGGATTTCATCTTTGCTTAAGAAGCCCGCAAATGGCGGAATACCGGCTATTGCCAGGCAAGCAATAAGGAAGAGAACATGTGTTATGGGTTGGTGCTTTCGGAGTCCGCCCATCCCGCGGATGTCGTTGGTATTAAGGGCATGAATAACAGAACCTGCACCAAGAAAGAGCAATGCCTTGAAGAACGCGTGCGTAAACAAATGGAACATGGAAGCGGTAAACCCAAGGCTATCGCTTGCATAACCGGAAACACCAAGGGCCAGCATCATGTAGCCGATTTGCGACATGGTTGAAAAAGCAAGTATCCGCTTAATATCGGTTTGGGTGCAGGCAATTACGGCCGCAAACAATAACGTGAATGCGCCAATAAATGCAACAACCGCTAACGCTGCCGGTGCATGAAAAACAAATACCGGGAACATACGGGCAACCAGGAACACCCCGGCAACCACCATGGTGGCGGCATGGATTAATGCTGAAACAGGAGTAGGGCCTTCCATCGCATCGGGCAGCCAGATGTGCAGCGGAAACATGGCCGACTTACCCGCACCACCCATGAAGATGAGTACCAGGGCCCAGGTGAGTACCGATATGCCCATAAAGGAAATTCCCGTCATGGAAGTGATGGCCGGGTTTTCCGGATTGGTCAGGGTTATAAAATCAAACGTGCCGGTGTAATACGATAGCACCAGAATGCCGACCAAAAAACCGAAGTCGGCAAAGCGCGTAACGATAAACGCCTTCTTTGCTGCAGCTACGGCTTCCGGTTTATCGTAATAATACCCGATAAGCAGGTAAGACGATACGCCCACCAGTTCCCAGAACATGTACAACTGAAATAAATTGCCGGCTGCTACCAGGCCCAGCATACTGAAACTGAACAGGGAGAGAAATGCAAAGTACCGCACATAACCCTTCTCACCCAGCATGTAGCTTGTGCTGTAAGCAAATACCATCAGCGATACAGTGGTGATCACAACCAGCATCATCACCGAAATCGGGTCCAGCAAAATACCCATGTCAACCTGAAGGGTGTCGGTAAAACGAAGCCAGGTTGCTGAGAATACAAGTTGTTTTGTATAAGGCGTTGATTGGGAGAAATACGCAGCAGCAGTTTTCCATGCGAGGATGGTTGAAATGCCGATAGCGCCAACGGCAATCCAGCCGGCTACCCGGTGAGGTAGTTTGGCACTTAGCAGCCCGTTGAAAACAAAAGCTGCAAACGGCAAAAGCAGGATGAGTATGGTTAAGGTTGAACTCATCAGTACTTCATTTTGTCAACGTGTTCCACATCAATAGAGCGGATATTCCGGTAGAGATTGATAAAAATGGCGATGGCCACCGCAGCTTCGGCAGCGGCAATGGCAATAATAAAAAGGGAGAAAAAATGCCCTTCGATGCCTGAAGGAAACAGGTAGCGGTCAAACGCCACAAAGTTGATGTTTACCGCATTAAGCATCAGTTCTACACCAATCAGCATCGTTACTAAATTTTTCCGGGTAAGAAACCCGTACGCACCGATAAAAAACATCAGTGTGGAAACGATAAGTACATGGGTTAATGGAACGTGGTCAATCATGCGGCAGGAGGATTTCGTTTGGCAATAACAATGGCGCCTACCAGCGCGGCTAACAGCAAAATACTGATCACTTCAAAGGGAAGCACATACCCGCCTTCACCATAGGCAAGCATGCGCTCGCCAATCAGGCCAACGGTTGCATCAACGCGGCTTCCGGCCCGGGCTTCAAACGGATAAGCAGTGAGTGCATAGAGGGTAACGGAAAACCCGGCAGCAACCAGAACAAACGTTGCCATGATTTTGCTCCATTGCGGCAGTTCCAGTTTTTCATGGATATGCGTGGTAAGCAGAATAGAGAAAATGATAAGCACCACAATCCCCCCGGCATACACAATCAGTTGCACGGCTGCCAGGAAATAGTAATCAACCATAAAATAGATGGCGGCTGTTCCTCCAAGTGCAAACAGCAGGTACACGGCTGCGCGTAAAATTCTGCGTGCCGTAACCGCTGCCAGGGACGAAACGAGGATGACGAATGACAACAGGTAGAAAAGAATTGCGCTGGCTTCCATTATTTAATTCCGTCCATAATTTTTGATCCCGGCTTATTTAAAAT
>JAGUUF010000368.1 GCA_020063545.1 Cytophagales bacterium | reverse complement strand
TCCCCCGGTGTGGCCGGCAGGAATCACCACATCGGCTCCCGCACCGGGAACTACCGCGGGGCTCCAGTTGGCAGCAGTATTCCAGTCACCACCTCCAACCGGCTGCCAGGTTTGGGAATTTGCATCAAAACTGAGCGTTAAAAAGAACAGCAGCAAGACTGCTGCAGGCAATCCGATTTTGTGGCATTTGCCGGACTTAACCGTTAAGGGAGTATGGAACGGTCGTAAAAATCGGAGCATAGAAGAAAGTTAGCCAACTATAGTTTTTGTATCGCATTTGGAACTTAAAAGTAACCTTTTAGGGCCGAAAAACTAAATTTTACCCAAAGCCCACGGTTTTCTGCTTTATTCAAACCGCCCATTGGTTTTAAGTTTTATCAGCGCAATTTTATCCTGGTTGGAGAGATTCATTGTCCCCAACACAACCACATCGCCATTTGGCAATTCCATTACTTTGCTGGCGCGATCATCGGTGTTTTGCTCACCAAAAACGACCTGAAAATCCGTTACAAATTCGGTGGTTACCCTGCCTACCCAGATATCACTCCTACCGGCTGCATTAATGCGATTGGCTGTTACAAGGAACCGGGATCCACCGGAAGGAGCAACGTGTACGGCCTCATAATTGTCGGTTGAAATAGGTAAAATACTTTCTACAGCAGATGAAAACGAAGCGTTAATCAGGGCTGCGTAAACCCTCGATTGGGTAGCGGATACCGTTTGCGTACCAACAGCCAGGAATGTACCGGTATTCGACTGACAAATGGCGGATAGGGTTTCAGGCAGACCGGATGTTCCCGCATTGAAGTTTAGCGAACCCGATGCCGGATCAGAGGTGAATACCTTGAATTCGAAATTGTGCTCATAGTTTGATATACCGGTTTCTGACCCAATCAATTTGTCGCTGTAGCCGGCAAAGTAAGAAGACGTTGGCCCCTGCAGAATCTTTATGCATGCTCCCTCGGCTGATCCGCCAATGCGCTTATTATAGTTAACGGAATAATCGGGGTTAATGTATAGTACCAGTTGGTCTTCCTTATCCACCAGGCCAATCGGGAGTTCGGCATTGAGGCTTGCATCCGTATCAGTAGTTTTGCCACTGATAAAGTAGCTGCCATCGGATAAGGGCGTTACGGAAATACCTTCCTGGCTTGCTAAGGCGTTGTAGTAAAAGCTTTTAAGGCTGTCGCCCTGGCTGCTGATTACGGTAAGCCGGATGGCTGTGGAGTCGGCAGCGTTTTTCTTTACATTGGACAGAACGATGTAATTACCGGCATCGGGTCCGGCAAGGATGGGCTCAATGTCGCGGGCCAGTTCCTGGTTAACGCCCAGCCGCTTTTCGGCTTGCACATTTCCCTGGAGGTCAGCAATTACAAGGTACATCCGCTGTGATGAGGATGACCGCACTGTATTACCTAAAATAATTAACGTGTTCTCAGGCGTGTGTACCAAATCAACAGCCCGTTGGTCACCGTCCTCACCATAATACTTGATGAAGTACTGTTTGAACAACGGCTCAACAGTACCCGCAATATCGCACGAAAGCAGGCAGATGCTCACCACAAATCCCAATAAATACTTATCCTTCATCATCCCCGGTTTTCTTTACTGACTTGAGTACGGATTTTGTTCTTGCTTTTTTGAGTTTGCGCGGCTTGTAAATTGGATGGATAAATCCTACCGAAATTGACAAATTATCCATCCTGAAATAATCATCAACATGGCCATACTCCTGCATTGGCCTGCCGGTAAAGGTTGTGGTATTACTAACTCTATTTTTTAGCCCGAAGCCATACCTAATCTCGGCAAAGAGGTAATCAAGCTTCCATTTATATTTTGCCGCACCGCCAATGATAAATGATGTATTGATCCGGTTTCGGTAAGGCAGGAAATCCAATGAGGGGCTTGAGGCAATAATGGTGTTTAGCCCATTGTCACCAAGGTTATTGTTGAAAACCTGTAACTCCCCCTTATCGGCAAAGAGGTAGCCGATGGAAACACCTGCGAAGGCCTGTGGTAAAAACTTCCGTACCCGTGATTTATAGAACCTATCGAATGAATATTTCACCATTACCGGAACCTGAAACCAATGTGATCGTTCGATAAACTCGTGCCGGTCGCGCCCGAAAATGTTAAACCGCTCACGTTTGTAGGTAGTGGTGTTCCAGCCGATTTCAGCCGAAATGGCCAGGTGCTCGGAGTAATTCCAGTCAATGCCGCCCATAACCTGTATTCCGGGCTTGATGACATATTTGGTTTCTATGGGTACCGGACTAGATGAAGGCAGGATTTCATATACCACACGATTAATGGAAACATTTGAGCCTGCCCTGCCATAAAATGTAAAAACAGGCGAAGCAGTAAATTTTTTACTCAGGTAAACCACATCAATCGGGTCAACTGCGGGGTCGGTAATAAATTCGGGGTTAGCCCGGAGTACTTCCAGGTAACTGTTTTCAGCCGCAATAGGATCGTCCAACAGCAGGTAAACCTGGGTAAGCAAGAGGTAGGCACGCTGCCGTTGTTCGCGGGTAAACCCATCACGTATGCAGTTGGCCAGCATGCCGGGCACACCGTAAAACCTGCCGGCATTGAACTCATCGGTAGCCTGGTTTAATACCTGTTCGCAAGTAACCTCCTGCGCTAAGGATACAAGCGAAGTAAGAATGATTAAAGCTGCCCCAACTATAGCCTGTACGCTGCGCATCCCTACTGATAATCTTTAATGAGAAGGTTTACACACGTGGTTTCATAATCAATGTCGCTGCCAACGTAGGTTTTCCATTCTTCCTGGGTCATGTTGCGCGACATTTTGGGACAAATCTGGCTGGCCAGTAATTTCGGATCAGTCGGCCAGATGCGTATTTCAGATTCATGGCAGGCAGCTATCAGGTAATCGCTTCCGCGGGCAAAGGCAATATCCCACACAAACCCGTTATTGTTATCCATTACAATCGGCAAATCTTCGGGATTATCCAGTACCCACATTTGCAGTCGCTTATCGGCACCGGCACTGGCCAGCAACTTACCATCAGGTGAAAATTCCACATCGTAAACCCCGGCTTTATGCCCCGTAAACTGGCGTTCATCCCTGCGCGAGTTCATATCATATAATTTTACCAGCCCGCGTTTATCATTTATTTCAAATGTTCCATAGGCAAGCTTGCGTCCATCCGGACTAAACTTAACCGACAATATCTGCACACCGCTAAGTTCATTGAGCGTTTCAACCTTACCGGTTGGTATATCTACCAGCACAAGTTGGCCCGACCAGGAAGCACCTGCCACGCTTCGGCCGTCAGGACTTACCGCTAACGCCTTGATTTCATAAGGAAGGTTAGCAAGTATTTTGGATTTACCGGTTCGCTGATCAACCAATGAAACCGTACGGTTTGCTTTTGCCACTACAAATCCGCTGTTATCTGGCAAGAACTCAATGGCATTTGTTGACCCGCTAAGACCCTTAACAACAAGAGGCTTTTGTGATTTACCCAGCAGGTCATATACCTGTATCGCTGCTGAATCCGTTCCAACCGCCAGGTAGCGCTCATCTTCGCTAAGTGCCACTACACGGTTAGGATAGGGATTTTCAAACCCGGTAGGAGCACTGGTTTGTTTTTCGTAGTTGCCGGAAAAAATACGGCCATCGGCACCTGCAGCGTAAAAGGTTGCCGAACGGGAAGACACGGCAATGGAATTTATCCGGTTGCGCGGAGGTCCGGGTACTTTAACCGCATTGAAACTTGCACCACTGAACAATTTAAGTGCATGGTATAATCCATTGTAGATGTACGGATCGTACCGCTTTCCTTCATAGCGGGTATTGAAATGATACGCCTGCATAATCTGGGCCCCGGCCAAATCCCGGTCGTCATCTTCCTGGAATGAAGTACCGGCTAATTTCTGTGCAACAGCCAGCATGTAAAGCCGGTTGGCGCGATCGAAGTTTGCATTTGCCCGGATGGTTTCGCTTTCAGCAAAAATCCGTTGCTCCCTCTCCTTCTCTCCGGCTGCAACAGCCCGTTCTTCCGACTCTTTGGCTCGCTGCAATGCAGCAAGGGCTATATTCCGTTGTTTGGTGATTTCTTCTAATGCTAATTTTAAGTTTTCGTTCGCGCGCTCTGCCTCTGTTCTTGCTTTATTGGCCAATTCGGTTGCCGCCTCGGCTTCTATTCGCTTTTGTTCAGCCAACTGCCGTTGTTCCGCAGCTTCTTTTTCGCGGGCTGTGGCCAACCGGGTTTGATTATCCGCTTCAACTTTCTGGATGTAGGCAAACACCAGGAACAGCAATGCAATAACGGCTGCTACGCCAAGCACAACGGCTGTAATCCGCGCCCTGCGCAGCATGCGCCTTTGCTGAAGTTCCTGGTTTTTTAATTCGGCTTCATACGTTATGCGGCTGGTATCCAGAAAAACAATGGCGCGCTCAAAGGCTTCGTCATAGCGTTGGGCCCATTCGCGGGTTGGCCGTTGCTTTTTCTGCCAGTTAAGGGCCAGCTGTAAATCCGGGGGACGCCAAAGACCAGTACGGCCAATCTGGTACATGGCCGCTGCATCCGACAGCCGCTTGTACATCTGGGCCGATTCAAACTCCTCATCTACCCAGGAGTTAAGCCGTGTCCAGATGCGCATTAAACTCTCATGCGATAGTTCAATAACAGATTCGCTGTTAAGGGGAACGGTATGCGGGGGCATTAAAAACGAACGGCCGGGTTTGCGGAAATGCTCAACCACGGCAATCATCTCTTCTTCATCGGCATCGGCAAGGCGGGCAATCAACCCCAGTTTGCCGGGCCTGCGCATGCCCCGGCTTTCAGAACTTTTTTCCGTTATGCTTTTAAAGAGTACTTCAGCAATTTCCTTTTCCCGAGGAGATAATTCTTCCAGCACTTCGTTGGCATGTTGCGAAAGGGCCTGCTCTATCCGGCCGATAGCATTATAATGGCGGATATCCATTGGTTCGCCCGGTTCGCGGTTATTTATCCAGTAGTCCCACGTGCGCATCAGCGCATGTTGCAGAATGGGCAACTGATCCTGGTTTTTGCCCATATCGGTAAGCAACCGTTTTACTAGGCGTTGGGAAATTTTACCGCCTGCCACAGCTATGGGCCCTTCAATGGCAAGTTTTTTCTGTTCGCGCGTCATTTGCGGAACCAGGTAATTGCTGTTGTTTACAACCTGGGTAAGGCCAGGATATGCGGCACATTTGGCAATGAAATCGGAGCGCATGGTAAGCGCAACAAATACCGGTGTATCCGTTTGCTGAATGGCGTGCAGGATCAGGTTTACATAAGCCTGGGCATCGTTCTCTGCTTCCCAGCTTTGGGAAGAATCGTGATAGCGAAACAGTTCTTCAAACTGATCGAGCATGAAAAATACGTTGTCCTGGCGAAAGGTTTGAAGAAATCGTGATACCTCGGCAAGCCCATGCGGACCACTGCGTAAAACGGAAGTAATTATGGCACGGTAAACCGGAATATCCTCCTCCTGAATGCGTTTGTTCTGTACCATGTACTGAACTACCGACTCGGCAAGGTTCTCAATGGGCGATATACCCGGCCTTGTGATGATAACATGCCAATGCGGGCTCGAATGTGATACAAATCCGCCATAAAGCACAGGCACAAGTCCGCACGACATCAGCGAAGATTTTCCGCTGCCGGAATATCCCATTACGCAAACAAACCGGTGGGTAGCAAGTTTCAGCAGGATTTCATCCACCTGGCCTTCGCGCCCAAAATAGAGGTGGCACTCATCAACGGTAAAAGGCCGTAATCCCGGGAATGGGTTAACTGAATCAGGCTGAAGGTCAGTGACAACATCAGGTAATTCCTGTTGCGGTTCGGTATGTAGCGGCTGACTCAGCATAACATGCTACGAAGAACCTGAAATTTAGCGATTTGAAGCCAAAAAGTTAAGCCCACACTTCAATAAGTTAGTTTAAAAAATAGTTTTGGCAGTGCCAGGTTAAAAATAGACTCCAAATAAGCGAATTTGGCCCGAAATCCCAAATTTCAAACAAATTCAATTACCCGGTCAGCAAGTTTAACGTTATCGGACAATAACTCGTAGAATTGGTCTTTGTTTATCTTAAGCAAGGTTACATCGGTTTTGGCTATTACCAGGTTGGTGCTTACAAAATTGGGCATGGCCAGCATCTCACCAATAAACTCTCCGGAGGTAAAGGTTGCGGCAAAAGCACCTTTTTGGTAAAAATCCACCTCACCGCTAACCACCACCAAAAAATCATTATTCACTGTTTCATCCAGGGTCATGGTATCACCCTTCCTGAAGGACAACTCAACGCTGATGTCGGCCAGGTAGGTAAGCGTAATGCCGGGAACGCCCTCAAATACATTTACCTTCATAAAGAACAGCACTTTGCTGAAGCGGCTTAACCGTTCGGTAAGTACAATGTCGTCCAGTTCTTTTTTCTTTGCGGTGCCAAGCCTTTTGGAATTGTCGTTATACTCTTTCGGATCAATCTGCCAGAGTGCAAAAGCCGCCACTTCCCGAATCAGCAAATCGGGATTAAACAACTGGGCAATTAAATCGAGTTTAAAGTCTTCAATTTGCTGGTTGCCGATTTGATACAATACACACGCCTTCGTCCAGCGGTTTGATTGGGTGAAGTCGCGGTTAATGATAAACTTCAGTACCAGCCGCGAATCTAACTTCACCCGTGGATAAAAAATATCCAGCCGCTTAATCCGCTCTTCATCCGAGATCTCATCCAGTACCGGGATAATCCGTTGCTTGAGTTGCTCGGAAAGAAAAACATCAAGCAGCTCAACTGCGTACGTTATTCCTTCGGTAGTACCGCTTTCAATATTTTCTTTTACAAGCTGGATAGACCGCGTATCATAGAGCATTGCCAACAGCATGTAAATATGCTCAATATCATTTTGGATTTCCCATCGTAATGAGTTGATAATGTGATAATTATTCTCACCCGGGCCAAGTTCCTGTATCGCACTCAGATTCCAGCGCAGATCGGCAATATCGGTTTCAATAGCATACTTAATACGGGTAACCTGAGAGATGCTTGCCTTAAAACCGCATTCCCCAAGCGACAACAGCACCTGCGAAACGATAACCTTATTCGGGTAATCAATTTTATTCCATAACAAGTCTTTTGCCCGCTGACCGCCAATGCGGCCCATGGCCTGGATGATTCGCAACATCAGGTGTGTGCTCTGACCGCTCTTGTAAAATGCCGACTCCAGCGCGGGCATTGTCTTCGAACCAATCAGCACCAGTGCATTCATCGCCTGGTTGCTGAACACCGGGTTAGCCATGTTTTCAATAATGGCATTAATCACTTCGGAATTATGCTTTTTAATGGCCGACTTAATGGCTGTATTCCGCACCTTGGCTTCAGGGTCGTTAAGTAGTTCAATAAGAAATGAAATAGACTCATCAGCAGAGGTATGTAACAGCAATTCGGCTGCATACTGCCGGTCGTTGGCATTGGTCGAACGGGCCAGCCGCTGGATGCGCATTTTTGTAATATCGCCATCGTTGTCGAGAATCAGCTGCAGATCGTTCCGGCTTAACACATTTTTCTCTGAGGGCTTTGTTTTTTCCGGATCAAGCCGGATGACGTATTGATCCGATACCGACAATCCCTTCATTTCATTCATTCGTTCCTGGGCATAGTGCCGTACCGCTTCATCTTCATTCCGGATAAGGGTATTTACCCAAACCGGGGTTTGGCTGGCATTAATTTTCTCTAGCAGCTTGTAGGAAAAAACCGATTTTTTATTCTCGGGTGACGTGAGCAAAGCCTCCAGCCTTCGGATTATCTGGGTAAACCCTATTTCAAGCTTATCCTGTTGTAAATCAGGGCTTTCAAGTTTTATCCGGATTTTGTTTTTATAGCCGGCATAAAGCCTGTTCACCACAACAAAATATAAGGCCGCAAGCAGGGCCAGCATTATCGAAACATGGATAATATCAAACCAGGGGATAAGGCTCAACCCGAAGATTACAAGACCTGCGATGAACCGCGAACTTTCATTAACAAGACCCTCTACCCTTGCTTGTATGCTAAACCTTACGCGGCTGTCGAGCGGGATAAAGAATAACTTCAGTACGGGGGTTTCGAGCGATTCGCGCAACGTCCAGTTAAACAACCGGCTCATAGCCATGAACAAAAAGAAATAAATGAAGCCGGTTGGTGAGGTATCTTTATGGAAGCCGAAAGCGGCACCGGTAATAATCGATCCTACAGAAAAAACAGCCAGGACAATCGGAAGGATAAACAACGAAGTACGTAAGCCATAACTACCTATAATACGCTGATTAACAAAAGTTTGCATGATTAAACTTAAACCGTAAACAGCGGCAGTGAAAAAGGCCATAAAGTCAGTGAGGGCGCGTTGGTCGGGGTACTGCTCTTTAACCATTTGCTGGAAAGAGTACTGGTTAAAGATAAAGGCCGTCATGGAAACCATGAGTACAACCGACATGACAACAATGTACCTATCGGAGAACATTCTGCGTACGCTGGTTTCCCTTCTTACCTCCGCATCAAACTCACCCGGGTCATTTTTTGCCAACGGAAACTTAGCAGCAATAATGGATAGCAGTACGCCCATCAGCAGGATGCTTACGCAACAGCCCACCAGGTAATCACTTGTTTCAGGAACCAGGAATGCGGTAAACGGAATTAAAAAGGAAGCAACGATAGCCGCAATCAGTTGCCCGGTATCAATCCACCCGATAATATTCTTTGACTGCCTGAAATTAAACAGCCGCCCGAAGGTTCCCCAATAACTCAGCATCAGCAGGGCTACCATGGGGCCGGAGGCACAATACATGGCAAAAATTACCGTGCGTTGCCATTCCGGATCAGCGTAAGTAAGCAGCACGTAAACGGAACTAGTAAAACTGAATATGATACCGATTACAACCAGGGTAAGAACCGAAAACCGTATGTAGTTCTGGAGAAACGAGAACGTAGCCGTTGACAGAATGCCCAGGATACCGGCAACAAGAAATGCCCTGTCGAGGTATTCGCCCATCCGGTTAAGGAACAATGAATCGGCCGTTACCTGGTAGGTGGCAATAAACACGCCCATGAAAAAACCGGTTGCCAGCATGTAGGCAACCTGCCGTTGTTCCTGGCTGGTGATTCGTAACGACCGGGTTATAACAGAACTCATTCCGCTGAGCAAATATAAAAAAATAGAGCCTGACGTTTCCGCCAGGCTCTGGTTTATGCTGATTAAAGACTTCGGTTAATTTTTCTTGCCGGCTTCTTTCTCGGCTTTATACTCCTCGTTTAAACCGGCAATCACCTCGTTGGTTATATCTAATGCACCTTGCCCGTACAGCATATCGCTTCCGGGATCAAGTTTAAACACGATCTGCAATCCCTTTGCCTCGCCATACTTTTTCAAAAATGCGGTAACGCGCTTGTACAACTCTTCATTCAACCTGGCCTGATCGCCCATTAATTCCTGGGTAATCCGCTGCTCGAATAACTGGAGGTTTTGCTGCTTTTTCGCCAAATCTTCTTCCAGTGTACGCACCTGGCCTATGGTCATGTTGTTCATGTTTCGCTGGTAAGCAGTAATCTCGCCCTGCAGGCTTTCGGCACGGTTGCGGTAATCCTGTTCAACTTTTTTCTTCTTGGCTTCCAGTATTTCAGCCGAAGCCTTGATATAATCATAATGCTTCAGTACCGAATCAGAATTGATGTAGGCTACGGAAAGATTACCCGGCTCACCGGAAATGCCTACGGAATTGCCCGCGCCAGGGCGCCCTGATGAAAAGTAAAGAAAATACAATACACCAACCGCCACCAGCAGCACGATGTTAAGCACTATGGAAATATTTTTCATGTATCTGGAATTAGCCGGCAAATATAATGAGAACCCCTGCTACGGCAAATACATCCTACCGGAACCACTCCGCGTACATTGGGTAGTTCCTGGCTGTTCGCCTGATGGCCTCCAGAATGTCATCCGAAATATGTTTAACCTTTTTGGCAGGAACTCCTGCATAAACACTACCGGGTTCAACACGCGTACCCGGCAGCACCACGGCACCGGCAGCGATAACCGAATTGCTACCAATAACAGCATCATCCATGATAATCGCCCCCATACCAATCAGCACATTATCTTCAACGGTACACCCATGTACCACCGCGTTGTGGGCAATTGAAACGTTGTTGCCGATTATCAACTTTGCACGCTGGTAGGTACAGTGAAGCACGGCCCCGTCCTGGATGTTAGTATTGTTCCCGATGGTGATGGAATGCACATCTCCACGCACCACAGCGTTAAACCAAACCGTACAATTATCGCCCATCACTACTTCGCCCACCACTACGGCTCCATCGGCTAAAAAGCAATTCTGACCGAACGTAGGGGTAAAACCGCGAACTGATTTGATTATCGCCATGTTACTTAACTGACAACTTATCATATTTCGCAATAAAATTATTACTTTTGCTCCCTCATTTCCAGTAAATGCAGCATTTAATTAACGACATAAACTTTCTTGACGGACCGAGCACCGATGAGGTGAAGGTTTTGCCCGAATCAGAAACCGGTAAGCACCGCAAGCTTTACATAGAAAGCTATGGTTGCCAGATGAATTTTTCGGATAGCGAGATAGTCGCCTCCATTCTTCAAGGCGAGGGTTTCGACACAACGACTGATGTGAACCAGGCCGATGTTGTGCTGCTGAATACCTGCTCCATTCGCGAAAAAGCTGAGCAAACGGTTCGAAACCGGCTAACGCAAATCAATGCCATTAAAACCAAAAAACCCGGGTTACTGGTTGGCGTGCTGGGCTGCATGGCCGAACGGTTAAAAACCAATTTACTGGAGGAAGAAAAGATTGTCGATTTGGTTGCCGGCCCTGATGCATACCGCGATCTTCCTAAGTTGATTAGCCGCGTTGATGAGGGCGAACGCGCAGTTAACACATTCTTATCACGCGAAGAAACCTATGCCGACATTAACCCGGTACGGCTAAACTCCAACGGGGTAACCGCGTTCATCTCCATCATGCGGGGTTGCGATAACATGTGCTCGTTTTGCGTAGTGCCGTTTACGCGGGGCCGTGAGCGCAGCCGCGATCCAGAATCTATTGTAAACGAAGCGCGGTCGTTATTTGAAAACGGTTACCGTGAAGTAACGCTGCTCGGCCAGAACGTTGACTCCTACAAGTGGAGCGTGGAAGAAAACAACAAAGCTTTGCTTGAGCGCAAAGGCATTAGCCACGTAGTAAATTTTGCCCAGTTGCTGGAACGGGTGGCCCAGGTGCACCCCGACCTTCGCGTTCGGTTTTCCACATCGCATCCGAAAGACATTACCGATGAGGTATTGTGCACCATGGCACGGCACGAAAACATCTGTAAGTACATCCACCTGCCGGTGCAAAGCGGTAATTCGCGCATCCTGGAGTTGATGAACCGCGGCTACACACGCGAGTGGTACCTTGAAAAGATTAATCGCATTCGCGAAATACTGGGAACCGATTGTGGCCTTTCATCCGATATGATCACCGGCTTTTGTTCCGAAACCGAAAGCGAACATGAAGACACCCTGAGCCTGATGGATGAAGTGGTATTCGACTTTTCATACATGTTTTATTATTCGGAGAGGCCCGGAACGCTGGCGGCCCGGAAACTGGCTGATGATGTACCGCTGGAGATCAAGAAGCGCAGGCTTAATGAAATCATCGCCCGGCAAAATAACCACTCCCTGATCCGAAATAGGCAGGAGGTTGGTAAAACACACCTGGTGTTAATTGAAGGGCCATCCAAACGCTCGGCCGACTACCTGCAGGGCAGAAATCCGGCCAATAAAGTAGTTGTCTTTCCGAAAGAAAATTTTAACAAAGGCCAGTATGTACAGGTGCAGGTATACGACTGTACTGCGGCTACGTTGTTTGGTAGGGTTGTTACATGAAGGAGTATGGCAACACAGGAAGCAGAAATACAAAGCATAAAACAGCGGTTCGGAATTATCGGCAACTCGCCCATGCTTAACCATGCCGTACGGGTAGCCATGCAGGTTGCCCCTACCGATATGTCGGTATTGATAACCGGTGAGAGTGGCGTGGGGAAAGAAATTTTTTCAAAAATCATTCATCACCTAAGCCCCCGCAAGCATGGCCAGTTTATCGCCATTAACTGCGTGTCTATCCCGGAAGGCACCATTGACTCCGAATTGTTCGGCCACGAAAAAGGATCGTTTACCGGTGCCCACGAAGCACGGAAAGGCTACTTTGAAGTTACCAATGGGGGTACCATCTTCCTGGATGAGATTGGCGAGATGCCGCTCGGTACACAGGCCCGCCTGCTGCGCGTACTCGAAAACGGAGAGTTTATTAAAGTAGGTTCTTCAAAAGTTCAGAAAACCGATGTTCGCGTTGTTGCCGCTACCAACATTAACCTGATGCGCAATGTTGAAGAAGGCAAGTTCCGCGAAGATTTGTACTACCGGTTAAGCAGCGTGCCCATTTTTGTTCCTCCCCTGCGCGAGCGCGGAAAAGATGTTGAACTGCTTTTCAGAAAATTCGCCACCGATTTTGCTGAGAAGTACAAAGTAAAACCCATTGCACTTACCGAAGATGCAAAAGAAGCCCTGCTTAAATACCGGTTCCCGGGCAACATCCGCCAGCTAAAAAACCTGGTTGAGCAGATCTCGGTTCTCTCAACAGATGATAAGGAAGTGAAT
>JAGUUF010000217.1 GCA_020063545.1 Cytophagales bacterium | reverse complement strand
CGCGCAACTATCAATGTTGTTGGTGCCAATGACCACGCGAATAAATTTCTGCATCAGGTAATTTTCTTCATTGGAGCAGCGTGCGGAAGAAATACCCGCGATATAATCCGGGCCATACGTGTTTTTAATTTGCGTGAGTTTCTCGGTAATAAAATCGTAGGCTTCATCCCACGTAGCCGGTTGTAGTTCACCGTTTTTGCGGATGAGCGGAGTGCGCAGGCGTTCGGGATGGTTGTAAAATGAGAAGGCGAACCTTCCTTTTAAGCAGGTATGTCCCTGGTTTACCTCGGCATCGTAGGGGGCCTGGATGGATTTAATTTTATTGTCGTTAACGGCCACTTCCAGGTTGCAACCCACACCGCAGTAGGTGCAAACCGTGCGTACTTTTTTCTGCACGTTAATGCTCTTGGATTCGAACACGTCAGAAATTGCCGAAGTAGGACAAGCCTGTGCACAGGCACCGCAGCTTACGCAATCGGAATTCAGGAAATTATCGTCAAAGCTTTTTATGATTCGGCTGTCGAACCCCCGGCCGGCCATGCTCAGCACCATCTCGCCCTGCACTTCATCGCACGCGCGCACGCAGCGGAAGCAGTTGATGCACTTGGAAAGATCAGAGGTCATGTACGGGTGACTTAAATCTTTCTTCCGGTCAAGGTGGGTTTTGCCTTCCGGGTACCGAACCGTACGAACGCCCACTTGTGCGGCTACGGTTTGCAGTTCGCAGTTGTTGTTTACTTCGCAGGTAAGGCAATCGAGCGGGTGATCGGTAAGTACCAGTTCGATAATATTCTTACGAAGTCGTGTAATTTTTTCAGTATCGGTATAGATAAAGGAGTTGGCTGTAACGGGCGTATGGCAGGAAGCAACGGTTTTTGTATTTCCATTGGGTTGCAGGGCCACTTCAACGCTGCACACGCGGCATGAGCCGAACGGCTCCAGGTTGGGGGCATCGCAAAGGGTGGGAATGCGATTCCCTAAACTCCTGCGCACAAACGACAATACCGTTTCACCTTCGCGTATTTCGAACGACTTGTCGTTGATATACGCCAGTTTAATTTTCTCCACGCCATTGCCATTGGTGTGGATGTTTACTGTTGATGTTGTCTTCACCGCTTCCATATCAACTACACTTTAGTCATGAAATAAGGTTTTAATTCATCTTCAAAATACTGCAATGCATTTTTCACCGGCAAGGGCAGTCCACCGCCCAGCATACACAACGATCCGATCTCCAGGGTCTCCAGTAAGTCATCCAGTAATGCCCGATCAATTTTATAATCGGTCGTTCGTGCTTTTTGTAACATTTCCTTTCCGCGGGTAGAGCCCAGCCGGCAGGGAAAGCATTTGCCACAGCTTTCATGGGCCGTAAACTCAAACAAGTGCTCTATATATAATAAGAGTGGAAAGTCTTCCGGAATGCAGACGATGGAGGCATGACCAAGAAGAAAACCTTCTTTAGAAAACGATTCGAAGTCGATGGTGAGGTCGTTGATCTTTGATACAGGAACCAATCCGCCCAACGGCCCGCCAATGTGCATGGCTTTAACGGGTTTACGGAAGCCGCCACCCAGTTCATTCACCACAACGCCAAGGGATGTGCCCATGTCCACTTCGTAAATACCGGGCTTGTTGAAGTACCCATCCAATGAAATCAGTTTTGTGCCTGTTGATTTAGCTGCACCGATGGCCGCAAATGCTTTGCCCCCATTCTGCATAATGAATGGCAGGTTGGCTAAGGTCTCAACATTATTAACCACTGTGGGTAAATTAAAAAGTCCTTGTTGGGCAGGGTAGGGTGGTCGTACGCGTACTTCCGGGCGTTGACCTTCAATGGAAGAAAGCAGTGCTGTCTCCTCTCCGCAAATGTACGCGCCCTGAGCCTTGATAACTTTGAACTGGAAAGAGAACCCCGACCCAAAAATATTTTCTCCGATGAATTGGTGTTTATGCAATTCGCGAATAGCTTTTTCAATTACTTCAATTGACTCAGGATATTCTGCCCGTATGTACAACACACCAATGGTTGCATCGGCCAGGTAGCCCGCGATGATCATACCCATGAGCACAGCGTGCGGCCGGTGTTCCAGCAGGTACCGATCAGAGTAAGCACCGGGGTCGCCTTCATCGGCATTGCAAACAATGAAGCGTTGTGCGGCATCCGTATTCCGGCAACTCTCCAGTTTTATGGCCATCGGGAAGCCTGCGCCACCACGGCCGCGTAAGCCGGAAATTTTTAATTCGGTTTGTAACTCAGTGACAGGTTTTTTTAAACAGTCTTTAAGGGTTTGGCAATAAGCTTCAAGTCCTGGAAATTTTTGGGTAAGAATGGCAGTTCCTTTGGAAGCGATGTTATAATTATCGGCTACTACCGTTTTGTTCTTTTTTATTTCACTGATGGAATCGATTGCTTTTCCGGAATAATTTTTTCCGCCATAGTGAAACGCAGCATTTTCATGGCACCGGCCCAGGCAGCACATTTCGCCAATCTCTTCTTCTGTAAAATGTTTTTGGAGTTTTTCTTTTAATGCAGGCTGAGTTCCCGCACACAGGCACGCACTGCCGTTGCACACGTAAACTTTTTTACCCTGGTTTTCGGGTTTTAAAAAATCGTAGAAGGTGGCTGTGCCGTACACGTTGCCTTTCCCCATAAGGAATTCCTTGCGCAGTTCCTCCATTTTTTCAATTGAAGGGGTACCCGTTCCGGCAGCGGCAATGCCCAGTTCTTCAAACAGGGTTTTGGCAACACCCTTTCTTCCGGCCAGATAGCTTAAATTTTTCGACATGGCAGCACAAAATGCACCTTGAAGGTACCATTATTTTTAGTCTTTTGCGCGTCTTTTGGATGTGCGGCAGGGATGGTTTTCTAACGTGTGGTTTCACTTAGTTTTTCCACTATTTCCGCTTCAGGTTCGGTAAAGAGCAAGTCCCGCAAGGCATGGATCATTTGCCTGACCGAAATATTAAATGCCCTGTTAATAGCAATCTGCGTGGGGATGTCGGTTGTGCTGAGTTTTTCCGAAGCGATAGCCGCAGTTAGCAATTGTGTAAAGGCAATGTCTTCTTCTTTGTTTTTGCCGGTAAGGGTATGAATTACACCGATGTTGGTCCCGGAATCTTTCCCTACAAGCAGATTGATAAACGCTTCATGCGTAGTTGCCCATTTGTCTTTAAAAAACTGATAGAGTTTTTGTGCTTCTTCATTACCTGAGTTTTCCGCTTCCTGCAGGTTATGCTGAATGTCTTTAACAATTTTAGCCGAAGCAACGGCATTGCGGGTGGCATGCAGCAGTTTATTCAATTCGCGCGCTTCGGCATCGTGCAGTTCGTGCATCTGCAGGCCTGAGGCAAACGTGTAAATTTCAGCTTCCAGGGTTTTAATCATCTGGTAGAGTTCGTCCAGCGGTACATCCGGCCGGGTGCTGTCTTCTTTTTTCAGGAACGATTGAAACGGTTCCCTGCGGGTCAGCTTCAGCAGCCGCAGGTGGTACCGGATAACCTCCACCACCAGGTGCCGGATTTCTATTTTTAGTGCCGCAATACCGGCTTCGGGAACATCGGGTTTAAGGGTGTGCAGGCATTTGGTAAGGGTGGTTTTCTTTTCGCGGATAACCCGGATAATGAACCGCGTAAAAAAGCCAATCAATGGTAAAAAGAAAACGACACCGATAAGGTTAAACAAGGTGTGAAATAAAGCAATGCCGGTAACCGGATCGTTTTCAAGATGAACAACCTTTTGGATAAGATAGATTAGCAAAGGAAATAATGTAATAGCCAGCAAGGCGGTAATAACATTGAATAAAAAATGACTGAATGCAACCTGTTTCTTGATGGTTTGCGAGCCAAGCGAACCGATGATGATGGTAATGGTGGTGCCGATGTTGGTTCCGATAACCATGTAGGCTGCCAGCGAAAACGTAATAACACCAGAATGAAGCGAACTTAAAATAACGGCCATGGTTGCCGAACTGGACTGCATCAACATGGTTAAAACCAAACCGAACAGAATATAAACAGCGCCAGGGTAACTGCTCAGTGTACTCAGGTCATAATGTTGGGCAAGTCCTTCGATGCTGGTCTTCATATAATCAAGCCCCATGAACAAAAACCCGAAGCTCACCATGAACTTGCTGATGTTTGTAGCCCGGCCTGACTTTCCAAAGAAGATCAAACCCAGGCCGCCCAGGCCGATAAACGGCAGCGCGAGGAGTTCAATTTTTAGCTTGAACCCAATGGTTGCCACAATCCAACTGGTGAGCGTGGTGCCCAAATTGGAGCCGAGAATAACCCCGATGGCATTTTCCATGCCCAGGATGCCGGCACCGGCAAAGGCCAGCACCATCAGCGATACGGCCGAGCTGCTTTGCAACACCGCGGTTGCCAGTGTGCCGCTGAGTACACTGCGAAACCAGTTCTCGGTAAACTTCCGTATGAGTTTTCGAAATGTTCCGCCCGACAGTTGCTTTAATGACTCCTCCAACTGGTACATGCCGAAAAGAAAAATGCCGATGCCGGCCAATAGTTCGATGATATTCAGATTGGAGTCCATTGTTAATACTAGTTAAACTCTCTTATTGCTTCTCAAAAGCATAGTACACGTTCTTGGGTTGGTAAATAAAACCAATGCTTCACCATGTTTGTAGTATGCTTCATAAAATATAATTTGTCGTCCTGAGCCATCCCGCCAAGGCGGCAACCCTGGGAGAT
>JAGUUF010000197.1 GCA_020063545.1 Cytophagales bacterium | reverse complement strand
TGGTAAAATGTATATCGGACCAGTACACGTTTACGGGAACAGCCCTGACGTTGAAAATCCGTTGTACTATACACGGAATACACCGACAAATACCATTCTCATTGTTCATCCGGCCATGATTGATGATTTGTTACCGGGGGATACCAGGGGAAATAAATTCTACCAGCGAACAAACCTGGTAACATACGGCCCTATTCCTTTTCCGGGCGAATACCAGGATAACCGCTGGGATTCAAATACTGACCCCATTCCGTTTATCAGAAATGAAGAATTAATATTAATCAAAGCTGAAGCTGAGGCACGTAAAGCTGCACCCGATTTTGCAGCTTCTTTTGCAGCAATTAATGTTGTTCGCAATACCTGGGGCCTGGCCGATTATACCGATGGGACACCAACTGTAGATGAGACTATTGAAGAAATTCTGTTTCAACGAAGATATTCATTATGGGCTGAAGCGGGCCATCGCTGGATCGATCTGCGAAGAACAGGCCGACTTGATGCCGCGCATGTTGATTTAACGTATGACAGGGGTGATCCTCCTTCCAGTACGGTATTGATTTCGCAAGTGGCCAGGCGCGCTTCTGAAACAAACTGGGATGAAAACAACTAATCCGGTTTTTTACTACAAAAAGGGGCTTCGGCCCCTTTTTTAGTTACACTTAATAAAATTCAACTTTTTTGTTTCGTTTCGTTTTTCAGATTCTGTATGCATCTGGCAGGCTTTAACCATATCTCCCGATAAGAAATAAGCCTCTGCCATATACCCAAATACATCGTCAACATAGGGATCCATTTCGGCTGCTTGCTGAAGCAACCGCAAAGCCGGCTGAAACTCTCTTTGCATTAAATAATAAATACCCTTGTTCCGGTAAGCCCATGCATTTGTCGGTTCGGCTGCAATGCTTTGGTTAATATCATCTACGGCTGCGGCCAACTCCCCTTTCATCAGGTTTATATACCCACGGTTGTTGAGGTAATACGAATCTCCGGGTTTTAGTGCCAATGCCCGGTTAATGTTTTTTTCAGCTTCAGTAAAATCGGATTTGGCCGTATAAACAAGGGCCAATGCATTGTACGCATTCGATTCGTCCGGCCCAATGGCCAACCCTTTGCCTAATACAATAACCGCGCTGTCGTACTGGCGGGCATAAAAATGAACGGTGCCCAGGTTAACCCACAACTCGGCATTCAGCGAATCAAGTCTGATTGCTTTTCTGAACGATGCTTTCGCCCGGTCATACTCCCGCAGTTTGGTGTGTATTAACCCCGACAAAAAGAAAACAGGCATGGTATCAGGCTTTAGCACTTCCAGGTCGCGCAAATCCTGCAGCGACTTTTCGGGGTAATTTAATTCATAGTAGGTGTTTGCGCGGTTAAACAAGGCATTGATAAAGCCAGGTTTACAGCCCAATGCCACGTTATAATATTCAAGTGCCTCGGCATAATTCTTTTGGCGGTATTGCACCGTGCCCAGGTTATTAAGGGCATCGGCATAACACGAATCCAACCGCAGCGCTGCCGTATAGTTTTCCATTGCAGCCTGGTATTGCTGCCGGGCAAGCGCCTCATTTCCCTTGAGCAGGAAACGCCGTTTACGGGTTTCATCCGAATCACAGCCGGAAATTAAGTACAGTAACGCCACTAAACCCAAAAGCTGTACAGTAACCGCGCGGGAATTCAGCATAAAATTCTTTACTTGCATAGCAACACCTTATGGCTATCAACCCGCAATACGAAAGCGAAGTAAGACGGCTGTTAAAATTAAATAAACGGTTTGAGGCCGTCCGCTATTTACAAAACACACTTAACGTTTCAAACACCGATGCCGACAGGCTTGTTCAGGCGGTGGAAGGTGAAATCGCCAGCGAAACACAGGCAGCCCTGCAACCGGCAGTTCAAGGTGCCACCGGCTGCGGTAAGGTGCTGTTAAAGGTAATCAGCTTTGGTTTTGGCTTCTTTGGTATTGGCTTTATCCTGCTGGGCATCGGGGCATACCTGTTATTTAATTATGTTGAGGCTGAGGCCGTTGAGGTTCAGGGAAGAGTAGTTGACCTCCGCGCCAGCAGCAGCGGAGGTGAAGGCCTGGCACCGGTTATCGAGTACGAATGGAATGGCGAAACCAAAACCCATTACAGCGAAGTGTACTCATCGCCCCCGGATTTCGAAAAAGGACAGGTCATCCCGGTATGGGTCAATCCGGAGAACCCGCAAAACGTTACGGTACTCTACGAAGAAACCGGGCGAATCGTAATATACGTATTCGGTGGGATCGGTGTGTTTTTCCTGGTAATTGCCGTGGTTTTATTCAGGCTGAGCCGGAAAATGACCAGCCCGCTTTGAAAATTCACCGATGTTTTGTTGCTTTGGCACATCAATGCAATACACCAAAAACATAAACAATCATCACCACCATCATGTTAACTCCATGTTGCGTGGCAGGTTTATGTTTTAACTAAACATTAAAGACTTTACCTAAAGGCTTGCCGCGAATACGGCAGGCCTTTTTTGTTTTTATAAACGAACATGAACGAATTATTACGAGTTGCCATTCAGAAATCAGGGCGGCTGCAGGAAGGATCCCTGCAATTACTGAAAGACTGCGGGTTGAACATCAGCAACGGCAGCGAACAGCTAAAAACCCAGGCTCAAAACTTTCCGGTTGAAATCCTCTTTCTCCGCGATGATGATATTCCCCAATACATAGAAGATGGTGTTGCCGATGCGGGAATCATCGGTGAAAACATTTTTACCGAAAAACAAAAACAAGGCGAGGTCATCAAACACCTTGATTTTGCCAGGTGCCGGCTGGCATTAGCCGTTCCCCGCACAACAGAATACACAGGTATAAACTGGTTTGATGGAAAAAACATTGCCACCTCCTACCCCAACATTGTTAACGCCTACCTGAAGCGCAACAACATCCGGGCGGGTATTCACGAGATAAGCGGATCGGTGGAAATTGCCCCGAGCATTGGCCTGGCCGATGCCATTTGCGACATTGTGAGTACCGGCAGCACATTGCTCAGCAACGGGTTAAAAGAAGTGGAACTGGTGATGAAATCGGAAGCGGTGCTGGTATCGGGAAAACTGGATCCATCAAAAAAACAAATTCTAAGCAAGCTGGTATTCCGCATTGAAGCCGTACAGCAGGCACGTAATAACAAGTACATTTTGCTGAATTGCCCCAACAAATCCATCGAGCCGATAACCCGCGTTATACCGGGCATGAAAAGCCCAACCATCCTGCCGCTCGGTAAACCCGGGTGGAGTTCGCTGCACTCGGTGGTTGATGAAAATGATTTCTGGGAAAAGATCGACCAGCTCAAAAACCTGGGCGCTGAAGGTATCCTGGTGGTGCCGATTGAAAAAATGATTAAGTGATTTTTAGAATAGCAACCTTCAAAATCCACAGCATAAAAGCGATGAAAATACTTAATAGTCCACCGAGAAGCGACTGGCCGCAACTTTGCGAAAGACCGCAACTGCCGCTGGAATTCCTGGAAAGCTCCATCAACAACATCCTTGCCCGCGTAAAACACGGGGGCGACTATTCATTAAAAGAATTTACGCGTCAATTTGACGGTGCAGAACTAAACGCGTTAGCCGTGCAGCCGATTGAAATTCAAAAGGCAACTGAAAGCCTTGACATTACCCTGAAAAAAGCGATTGAACTTGCGGCATCAAACATTCAAAAATTTCACCGGGTACAATTGCGCGAAATTCAGAAGGTTGAAACGATGAAGGGTGTTGAATGCTGGCGCAAAGGGGTACCCATTGAAAAAGTGGGCATTTACATTCCGGGCGGCACGGCACCCTTATTTTCAACGGTACTCATGCTGGCTATACCGGCAAACCTTTCGGGCTGCCGCGAAATCGTGTTGGTTACTCCGCCTGATAAACAAGGCAACATTCACCCTGCCATTCTGTTTGCCGCTTCATTAACCGGTGTAACAAAACTATTTAAAGCCGGAGGCGCACAGGCCATTGCCGCGCTTGCCTACGGCACCGAAAGCATTCCGAAAGTGAATAAGATCTTCGGCCCCGGCAATCAATACGTTACCAAGGCCAAACAACTAGTAAACCAGGAAGGGGTTGCCATCGACCTGCCGGCCGGCCCTAGCGAAGTATTGGTGTGGGCCGATGAAACAGCTACACCTGCATTTGTTGCAGCCGATTTGCTTTCGCAGGCCGAACATGGAACCGACAGCCAGGTTATGTTGGTAGTGAACAGTACAAAGTTGGCTGAAAAAGTTATTGAAGAAATGCAGCAACAGCTTGCCGCATTGCCGCGAAACGAAATTGCGCAACAAGCCCTTCTGAACAGCCGCGCGATCGTTTTTAAAAATGAGCCTGAGGCGCTGGACTTTATAAACCGGTATGCGCCTGAGCACCTGATTATCAATACAAAAAATGCCGATGAAGCCGCTGAAAAGATTTTAAATGCCGGTTCGGTTTTTATTGGGAATTACTCACCCGAAGCTGCCGGTGATTATGCCTCGGGAACCAACCATACCTTGCCAACCAACGGCTATGCCACTGTTTATGGCGGTGTTTCGGTAGAAAGCTTTTTGAAGTACATCACGTTTCAGAAAATTTCACAAGAAGGCATCAGGCAGATTGGTCCCGCAGTTGAAGCCATGGCCGAAGCTGAATCACTAATCGGCCATAAAACCGCTGTATCCATCAGGCTTCGTAATGTAAAACCATGAACATCCAATCACTTTTACGGGAAAACATCAGAAACCTGAAGCCCTATGCTACCGCGCGCCATGAGTTTAGCGGGGTGGCCGAGGTTTATCTCGATGCGAATGAAAACCCCTTTCGTTCTGACTATAACCGCTATCCGGATCCGACCCAGAAAAAACTAAAGGAGAAAATCAGTCAGCTAAAAAATATCGACCCAGGAAAAATCTTTCTTGGTAACGGCAGTGATGAAGCCATTGACCTGATCATCCGCGCTTTTTGCGAACCGGGTAACGATGCTGTACTAGTTACTGAACCTACCTATGGCATGTATGCCATCTGTGCAGCCATTAACAACGTAGCCGTAAAATCCGTTACCCTTACCCCGAAATTTGACCTGGACGAAGATGCTGTGCTCAACGCTATTGCGCCAACCGGTAAAGTGATTTTCCTCTGCTCCCCCAACAACCCGTCCGGTAATTTATTATCGAAAGAAAAAATTATCAGGGTACTAACGCATTTTAATGGCATCGTTGTGCTTGATGAAGCGTATATTGATTTTGCCAGCGATGAAGGCTTTCTTCCTGTGTTGCAAAACTATCCCAATCTAATCGTGCTTCAAACCCTTTCAAAGGCATGGGGACTGGCCGGGCTTCGTCTGGGGATGGCATTCGCGTCCGCAGAAATTATTTCCATCCTGAATAAGATAAAGTATCCCTACAACATCAGCAGCCTGACTCAACAGGTTGTACTGGAAAAGCTGGATGCCATTGCAGAAAAAAACAACCAGGTGCAGCAAATCCTGGCCGAACGCTCAAGCCTCGTTAACGCATTACAAACCTTACCCCTTGTAAAGCAGGTTTACCCTACCGATGCCAATTTTGTTTTGGTTAAAGTTACCGGGGCCCGTAAGGTTTACAACCACCTTGCTGAACAGGGCATTATCGTGCGCGATCGATCAACGGTTGTGCTATGTGAAGATTGCCTGCGAATAACGGTAGGAACAGCCGAAGAGAACAGAAAACTGATTGATACCTTAGCGAAACTATGAAACGCGTATTGTTTATTGACCGTGACGGAACATTGATTGCAGAACCTGCCGATGAACAGGTTGACAGCCTGGAGAAACTGGAATTCTATCCGGGCGTTATCCGCTGGCTTGGCCGCATTGCTGATGAAACCGACTACGAATTGGTAATGGTCACCAACCAGGACGGCCTGGGTACAGAAAAGTTTCCCGAAGCCATGTTTTGGCCTGCACATGAAAAGCTGGTAAAGACATTTGCCGGGGAGGGCATTACGTTTTCGAAAATATTTATCGACCGCTCCTTTCCGCATGAAAATAAGTCCACCCGCAAACCCGGTACTGGAATGCTTACTGAATTTCTGTCGGGCAATTACGACATGAGTAAGTCATTCGTTATTGGCGACCGGCTGACGGATATTGAATTGGCCAGCAATCTCGGTTGTAAAGCCATACTCATTAACAATGGCTCGCTTGCCGAAAAACTTAACGCATCAAAATATGCGGAATCCTGCAGGTTGCTTACCGCAGATTGGCAAATGATTTACGAGTTCCTCACAAGAACACCTCGTACGGGGGCCGTTAGCCGCAAAACAAATGAAACCGATATTTCCATTTCGGTAAACCTTGACGGCAGCGGCAACTCGTTCATCCATACCGGCATTGCTTTCTTTGATCACATGCTTGAACAACTCGCTAAACATGGCAGCCTCGACCT
>JAGUUF010000122.1 GCA_020063545.1 Cytophagales bacterium | reverse complement strand
TGTACAACCGCAAACACCGTCATTACCGGGGCTTCCCAGAATTTGTTGGTATGAATCAGCACAATACCCAGCACCGCATGCCAGAACATCCACAGCAGGAAACTTCCTTCCTGGCCGTTCCAGAATGTTGAGAACAGGTAGTGGGTCGGTAATTTTTTATCGGAATAGCTATATGCGTAATGGTATTCAAAGTAATGGTTGTAAATAATCAGAAATAAACTGATGACAATGCCGAGCACAGCACCGGCATGGACATAAAATCCTACTCTCCCGTTCATCAGCCAACCCTTCTTTGTGGTTAAATCTGCTGAAGAAGCTGCGTTGAAGTATGAAAATGCCGTGGCAAGTGCTGCCACAAATGAAGTGATGACAAAAAAATGACCCAGGTTACCGATGAAATAATGCATGCTCTAACTGTACTTAAATGCTCCGTGCTCCGTATTACAGCGCGAAGATATTACAATTCCGCATGCGCACCTTAACGCATCGGTGCATCAACTCATTTCAAACATTAACCGTATTTTCCTGGTACTTGGAGGGGCACTTGAGCAGGATCTTTTCGGCATAGAAATTTTCGCCCCTGTACCTGCCGATCACCACCACTTTTTCGGAGCGCGTAAAATCCTGAGGCATGGGCTGGTTGTAGTAAACTTTCTGTTCCTTCCCGTTATCATCAATCATGATAAACGAAAACGAAACTTTATCCGCCCCGGTTTCAATTCCTTCCACATTGCCCGCGGCATCTTTTTTCAGTTCGCCTACTACATGGATGGGCTTGTTGTTACCCGATGACGCCATTTGATACGCCTCCGAAAATGTTACGTACGTGCTGGCATCCTCGGCCGTGGATAAAATAATGGCCACGGCTGCGGCTATGATGACGATGATAAAAATGTGCGATTTTTTCATACCCTTATTCGGTTATACAGAAACCGGTGCAAAGCTACCTAAAAGCAGGTTTACCCTGTTACTTATCCAACTCCTTTTCTATGCGGGTTACTTTTCTGTCAAGCAAAAACAGGTATGTGAACAATCCCGCCAGCACAATCAGGATTATCCCCACCACCACATAAATCTTTCCCTCCGCCCGCAGCGTGTCGGCCATTTCGGGTTGCGGCTGCGCCAAACTTTTACTGGTTGTTGCAACAAGCAGGAATACAACGTATATAAACTGTTTCATGGTTAATCTACTTTTCCGGAAGTGAATAAAGGCGCAATGATTTAATAAAACGAAAATCCTTAACATTTAAAGTTAGCAGTTGGTGCCCTTTTGTAAGGGCTGTTGCGGCAATTAATGAATCCGGAATATCCAACTTATGACTAAGGCCATAAGCCTGAAGCAACTCCAATGATTTTGCCGATATATCTTCATCTACATGAACAATACGGATTGCTTTTAGTGCTTTTAATATTTTCTTTAGCTCTGTACGATTTAAGGCCCCGACCATTACCTCCGCCAAAGTAACCGAACTGATCACAATGCGGTGCTGTCCAATTTCCCTCAACCCGGATACAATTACCGGGTTGCCCTTTAATAACTCAATCAAAATATTTGTATCACAAAGAATCAACGAATTGGCCATGCTTGTTTGCGGATTTCCCTGGCAGTGACATTCCGGTTACGCCATAGTCCTGCTAAGGAAAAAAGGTCTAATTTCTCAAGAGTTCGTTTAGGCGGATTGACCTTCTTCTTGCGATTCCCCTTTTGAACTTCGATGTAGTCAAGGTCTTTTAGCAGCGCCATAAACCGATTAAACTTACTTTTCTCCTTTATCCGTATCGTTATTGAATTTTCCATACTGCCTTTATAAATCTTCAAATTAACAAATTTGAACGGGAATTTAATTACTTAAGTTTTTCAGCAATTTGCCCGAACCTTATCCGCAGATCGGCAATCCACAACCCCACCAAAAACCACCCCGCCACAGCGGGATAAAAAACCCAGCGCATGCGGCTGTCGAGATCGTAGGCGTTAAACCCGGGGTTGCCTCCGCTGCCGGGGTGCATGCTGCTGGTTAACCGGGGGATAATAAAAATCAGCGGTATCATTGCGGCAAACGCAAAGATGTTGTACACCGCAC
The DNA here is from genome assembly GCA_020063545.1 of Cytophagales bacterium. Taxonomy (GTDB): domain Bacteria; phylum Bacteroidota; class Bacteroidia; order Cytophagales; family Cyclobacteriaceae; genus UBA2336. The sequence continues at coordinate 6,483 of JAGUUF010000122.1, read as the reverse complement.
TCAGCCGCGCGCGCTGCTCGGGGTTGTCGAGCGAGCCGCGTAAAACAAAATACGCCAGGTACACCAACAGCGCGATGGCTGCACCATTCTGTTTAGGGTCACCATGCCAGGGCGAACCCCACGTGTAGTTAGCCCACAGCATGCCGGTAATCATGCCCAGTACACCAAAGGCCGTACCGACATGGGCAAATGCCTCTGCTTTCACGTCAAGTTCATGGGAGGGATTTCGCAAATACTTTATGGCGTAGTACACCGAGCCCACATACAGCAACACCATGCCAAACCACATGGGCACATGAAAGTACAGGGCACGAATGGTTTCATTTAAAATGTTCAGCCGCGGAACATCCATCAGCAATCCGGCCGTGTGAACATAAACAAGCAGTACAATCGCGGTTATCTTAAGCCCTATCTTCATCAAACCAGAACTTTTTTCTCCTCCCCTCTCCGCCTGAAGAGAAGGGCCGGGAGGGGTAAGGTCAACTCCGCCAAATATACGGGAACAGGATGTACGCCAATGCACCGGCAATACAATTAATTGCCAGCAGGTTCAGCAGTTCATCGTAACTGGCTGCGCGCTCCAGGCCATTCAATACATTGCCGGTTGTCCGCACGGCCATCAGCAAAATGGAAATGACCACCGGGAAACTCAGCACGGCCATGAGCACGTTGCTGTTGTTGGCTTTGGAAGCAATGCCTGAAATAAGACTGAGCGAAACCGAAAATCCCGTTGAGGTTAACAGCAACAACACCACAAACAGTAACTGGTCGCGTACCGGGTTGAAAATGAAAACAGCGAACAGAACATAGCCGGCAACCGACAGCAGGAATGCCAGCAGGCTGTTGTACAGCATCTTCGCAATAATGATATGCTGCGGGCTGGCCACGGAGTACAGGTAAATAAAAACACCCTTGCGCTCGCCAATAAAACTTTTAGCTACGCTGTTCACTACCGAAAACAGGATGACCAGCCAAAATAACGCGGACCAGGTGTTTTCATTAATGGCCTGTTGGCGCAAACTGAAGGTGAGGTAACAAATAAAAATCAGGCTGAACAGGTACAGACCCAACCCGGCCACCACCGATTTGCGCCTTAGTTCAAGAATAAATTCCTTGTGCAGCAGGGTAATGACATGCTTCACGTTCTGCCGGTATCAAATTCCCAATTTCAGCCCAAAATAACGGTTCCAGCCCATAAATTATTAGCTTTGCACACTTTTTTAACCTGCACATGGCATCACCAAAAAAGGTTTTGGTTACCGGGGCGGCCGGCTTCATCGGGTTTCACCTGTGTAAACGGCTGGCAGCCGATGGCTATGCAGTAACCGGAGTTGACAACATGAACTCCTATTACGATGTGCAACTGAAGCAATCGCGGCTGGATATACTTTTAAAACTCTCCGGTTTTCAGTTTAAACCCATTGACCTGTGTGACAAGAAGAACATCGACAGGCTTTTTGCAGAAAACAATTTTAACTATGTGGTAAACCTGGCCGCACAGGCGGGTGTTCGGTACTCGCTTGTAAACCCGTATGCCTACCTCGAAAGCAACATGCACGGCTTTCTAAATGTTCTTGAAGCCTGCTGGCACCACAAAACCGAACACCTTGTTTATGCGTCATCCAGTTCGGTATATGGTGCCAATACCAAAATGCCTTTTTCAGTGCATGATAATGTGGATCATCCCATTTCGTTGTATGCTGCTTCAAAAAAAGCAAACGAGCTGATGGCCCACACCTATTCGGCCTTGTATAATTTGCCCACTACCGGGCTTCGCTTTTTTACCGTTTACGGCCCGTACGGCCGGCCCGACATGGCCCTGTTTATTTTTACAAAAGCCATCGTTGAAGGAAAACCGATTGACGTGTACAACAACGGGAAGATGAAGCGCGACTTCACCTACATTGACGACATTGTTGAAGGCATGGTGAGGTTGATTCCACGCATTCCTACGCCTGATGCATCCTGGAGCGGCCGGCACCCCGATCCTTCTTCCAGCTTCGCCCCGTACCGGCTGTATAACATCGGCAACAACAAGCCGGTTGAGCTGATGCATTTTATTGAAGTGCTCGAACAAAAATTGCAACGCAGGGCCGTTAAAAACTTTTTGCCAATTCAGGATGGCGATGTGCCCGAAACGTTTGCCGATGTGAACGACCTGATGCGCGATGCCGGCTTTAAGCCAAACACCACCATCGAAACGGGTATTGAAAAATTTGTAACCTGGTTTAAAGAGTACTATAACATCACGTGAAATGGATAAAATCGGAATTATAGGCCTGGGCTACGTTGGCCTGCCACTGGCAGTAGAGTTTGGTAAAGTACTGGACGTGGTGGGTTTTGATATCAATAAAGAGCGAATTGCTGAGTTAACCTCCGGCTACGATCGCACCCGCGAAGTGGAGCCGCACGAACTGAAGCAGGCATCAAAACTTACCTACAGCCATTCGGTAAATGACCTGAAATCCGTTAACTACTTCATCGTAACGGTTCCCACGCCCGTTGACGAATACAAAAAACCCGACTTGCGGCCGCTCATAAGCGCCAGTAAAACCGTAGGTAGTGTTTTGAAAAAGGGCGACATCGTTATCTACGAATCAACCGTTTATCCCGGCTGCACCGAAGAAGATTGCGTGCCGGTACTGGAAAAGGAAAGCGGGCTTACGTTTAACGTTGATTTCTTTTGCGGCTATTCGCCCGAACGGATTAACCCGGGCGACAAACAACACCGCGTAACCACCATTAAGAAAATTACCAGCGGCAGCACGCCTGCAGTTGCCGAAAAGGTTGATCAACTCTACCGGAAAATCATCCAGGCCGGCACGCATAAAGCCTCTTCCATTAAAGTTGCCGAAGCTGCCAAAGTAATTGAAAACGCGCAGCGCGACATTAACATCGCATTTGTAAACGAACTTGCGCTCATCTTTGAAAAGATGGGAATCGATACCCATGAAGTGCTGGAAGCAGCTGGCACCAAGTGGAATTTTCTCAACTTTAAACCGGGCCTGGTGGGCGGGCATTGCATTGGTGTTGATCCGTACTACCTCGTACACAAAGCCGAAAGCCTCGGCTACCACCCCGAGGTAATCAACGCGGGCAGGCGCATTAACGACAACATGGGCGCACATGTGGCCGGCAGCGTTATCAAGCTGATGGCCCAAAACAAACTGCCCATTCACGGCAGCAACATCCTGGTGCTGGGCATTACGTTTAAAGAAAACTGCCCCGACATCCGAAACAGCAAGGTGGTTGACGTGATTAACGAACTGAAAAGTTTCGGAACCCAGGTTGATGTGTACGACCCCCAGGCCGATGCAGCCGAAGTAAAACACGAGTACGGGTTTGACCTGGTCGCTTCGCCATCAAAAAAGTATCACGCCATTGTGCTTACCGTAAGCCACCGCGAATTCAAATCGCTTGACCTGGCCGCTATAAAGAGTCCGGATGCTGTGGTGTACGATGTAAAAGGGTTTTTAGATAAAAAAATGGTAACCGAACGGCTTTAATAATGGGCAGTTCAAAAAAGATATTGGTTACAGGCGGTGCCGGGTACATCGGGGCTCATACGGTTGTTGAACTGGTTAATGCCGGTTATGAGGTTGTTGCCATTGATAACCTGGTACGCAGCGACCTTACCCTGATAACCGGCATCGAAAAAATTACGGGCAAAAAAGTAAACTTTCATAAAGGCGACTGCCGCGACAAAAAATTTTTGACTGAATTGTTCAGATCGGAAGGTCCGGTTGACGGGGTAATGCACTTTGCCGCACTGAAATCGGTGGGCGAGTCGGTGCAAAAGCCGCTCGAGTACCACGATAACAACATCGGGTCGCTCACGGCCTTGTTGCAGGTAATGCAACAGCAGGGTGTTAAAGATTTCATATTCTCTTCATCCTGTACGGTTTACGGGCAGCCCGACAGTATTCCGGTTGATGAGCAGGCTCCTTTTAAAAAAGCTGAATCACCTTACGGGTTAACCAAACAGATCTGCGAACTTATCCTGGAAGATGTTTACAAAACAGGGTTCCGGATCATTTCCCTGCGCTACTTTAACCCGATTGGCGCACACCCTTCTGCCCACATTGGCGAAATGCCCATCGGCACACCCAACAACCTGGTGCCCTTCATCACACAAACCGCTGCCGGCTGGCGCGATCGGCTGACTGTTTTCGGCAACGACTACAACACGCCCGATGGCTCGTGCATACGCGACTTTATCCATGTGGTTGACCTTGCCGAAGCACACGTTAAAGCATTATCCTACCTGCACAATACCCGCGCGCACAACCTGTATGAAGCATATAATGTAGGCACCGGCAACGGAGTGTCGGTGCTTCAGTTGGTGAATGCCTTCATCAAAAAAACCGGGGCCAAACTTCCGTTTCGCATCGGGCCGCGCAGGCCGGGCGATGTTGAAAAGGTATTTGCCAACCCAACCAAAATCAACCGGGCAATGAACTGGAAGCCCCGCTACTCACCCGAAGATGCCCTGGTACATGCATGGGCCTGGCAACAGAAACTAAGCCGCTGACATGCGCATCCCCTTCATCGATCTGCAACGCCAGTACCAGTCCATCAAAGCTGAAATTGATGAGGCCATAAACGAGGTGTTTGCCGCATCGCGTTTTATTGGAGGAAGCACGGTAGCTGAATTTGAAAATCAATTTGCCGCCTGTGTGGGCATGCCCCACTGCATTAGCACCGGCAATGGAACTGATGCGCTTTTTGTTATTCTCAAGGCGCTTAATTTACCGGCCGGTTCTGAAGTGATTGTTCCGGCCTGGGGATGCATTGCCACAGCTGAGCCCGTTTCACTGGCCGGATTAAAACCTGTCTTCTGCGATGTTGACCCGATCTACTACACACTTACTCCCGAAGCCGTTGAACAAAAAATCACTCCGAATACCAAAGCCGTTATTGCCGTGCACCTGTACGGGCAGGCCGCACCGGTAACAGAACTGAAAAGCCTTTGCAATCGCCACACTATTTTTCTTATTGAAGACTGCGCCCAGGCTCACCTTTCGGAAGAAAAAAGGGGGATAATTGCCGGCACGGTGGGCGTTGCTGCTGCGTTTAGCTTTTACCCTACCAAAAACCTGGGTGCCTATGGCGATGCCGGCTGCGTACTCACCCGCGATGCACAACTTGCCGAACGCATGCGCAGGCTTGCCAACCACGGAGCCCTTCATAAAGACGATCATGTGCTTGAAGGAACTAACAGCCGGATGGATGCCCTACAGGCAGCCGTGCTGTTGGTAAAACTAAGGTACCTCGCGCAATGGAATAAACGGAGAACAGAAATAGCCGCACACTATGCAAATGCCCTGGCCGGCATCAGCAGTTTAGTACTGCCTGCCTGCAGACCGGGAACCGTGCACACCTTTCACATTTACTGCGTGCGTACAGCCCATCGCGATGAACTGAAAAAATTTCTCAACGCACAAGGCATTGAAACATCCATACATTACCCGCTGGGGCTTTCCTTTACACCGGCTTACCGGCACCTTGCCCACACACCCGCTCAGTTTCCGGTAACCAATGCGCTTCAGCAGGAAGTACTCTCCCTGCCGGTTTTTCCTGAACTGACCAACGAAGAGGTAACCGGTGTTTGTTCAACTATACTGGATTTTTTTAGCCCTGCCGGCAAATAGCCCATCCGATATAATCCTTACTTTTGACCGAAGACCTGTAAAGCGCACATGGCCATTCCGTTAGCGGCTGCCGTAACCTCCTTTGTCATCTGTTTTCTGATCATTCCCGTGATCATCAAATACTCGCTTGAAAAAAACCTGGTGGACATTCCGGGAAGGCGGAAAATTCATAAAAAGATTACCCCCTCCATGGGCGGCATCGCCATCTTCCTGGGGTTTTCCATTGCATCCCTTATCTGGGTTGACATCAGCCTTTGGAAAGACATCCGGTATATTCTCATCGCGCAGTTTGTTATTTTTTTTATTGGCGTACGCGATGACCTGGTTCCGTTAAAACCGTACATGAAATTGCTGGGGCAGGTGTTGGCGGCCAGCATCCTGGTGTTTTTGCTTGACCTGCGGCTGAAATCATTTTACGGACTGTTTGGGCTTTACGATATACCGGCAATCGTCAGTTATTTCATTACCGTGTTTACCATTATTGTAATCACCAACTCGTTTAACCTGATTGACGGGTTAGATGGCCTGGCCGGCCTTATTGCAACCATTGCCCTGCTGGCTTTTGGCACCTGGTTTTTCCTTGCCGGTGATACCACGTATGCCATCCTGGCGTTCGGCATGTTCGGATCAATTGTCGCCTTTCTGATCTTCAACTGGGAGCCCTCCGAAGTTTTTATGGGCGATACGGGCGCGCTGGTTATCGGCATGACGCTGGCCATCTTTGCCATCCATTTCATTGACTACAATTATAATCTGCCTGTTCAACATCCGTATCGGTTTACCGGGTCGGTTTCGCCTGCTGTTGGTATTTTAATCATACCGTTGGCCGATA
>JAGUUF010000229.1 GCA_020063545.1 Cytophagales bacterium | reverse complement strand
TTTCTTTTTCAAATCCGTGCCCTTCCTGCATCAGCGGGGCGGCAAGCAGTTTACCATCCAGTGCATAGGTCCAGGCGTGGTAGGGGCACTGGATTGTTTTTGATTTGAAATTGCCTTTAGGTTCGGAACACAGTTGGGTGCCGCGGTGGCTGCATACATTAAACAGTGCTCTTACCTGGTTGGATTTATCCCGCACCAGGATAATACTCTCATCGCCAACCTGGATTAATTTGTAATCGCCCGGTGATGGAATTTCTTCTTCGCGGCAGGCAAGCAACCAGAACGAATAGAAAATCTTTTCAAGTTCTTCCCGGTAAATCTCCGGGCTGTGGTAATATTTTCCCGGCAGCGTACGCGCCCCGTCAATTATCGGGTAGTCAACACCCCGTTTTTTAAATTGCCGCTGTTCCATAGTACCGAAGTTAATGGTTTTACTTGCCTGATGACTCAACAATTTTTAAGGATGGTTTGTGCCCCAGGTAGCCGGGCATGCCGGTTATGCTGCCACCGGGGTGCGATCCGCTTCCGCACAGGTAAAGCCCGCTGATTGGGGTAGCATACTGCGCACACAACGGAAACGGCCGGGTTATCAGTTGATCAACGGCATGTTCGCCATGGTATATATGACCCTGGGTGAGGCTGTAACGCAATTCAAGGTCAGCCGGAGACAACACTTCACTTCCCACAACGGATGATCCAATCCCCGGGCTGTAGTTCTCCAGTGTTTTCATCACAATGCTGTATAATTTCTTTTTGGATTCTTCATTCCATTCTTCCTTCAGGTTGTATGGAGCGAAATGTACCAGTATGGATAGCACCGAATGACCGGCAGGCGCAAGGTTTGGGTTGGCAACCGTGGGTACATGAATGTCGAGAAGGGGTTCGGATGAAAACTGCTTATACTTTGCCGGATCGAACGCACGCTCCATCTCATCAAAGGAGTTTCCGGTGCGGTAAAATTCCAATCCGCCAACATTGTTAAATAAAACTTCTTTATTCAGTGCCAGGTTTACTTTGGCCGTAGTGCCGCGCGAGCGATAGTGTTTTACGGCATGCTCCAGCGCATAGCTGATTTGGTTGGGTTGCAGCAGGTCATAAAAGGTTACGTGTGGCGTGCAGGATGAGGCCACTATTGACGCCTTCAGTTCTTCACCGGTTTTCAATTTTACACCGCTAACCTTACGGCCGGTATCCAGCAGAATTTTTTCAACCGGTGCGTTTGTTCTGATTTCTACACCTTCATTTTCAGCAGCCTGTTCAAGTGCCGCAACAAGTGCCTGGGGGCCGCCAGCGATTTGTTCATGGGCCATGCTCTCGCCCATCAGCAGGTTAATGGTGGTGTACGATGACCACGGTCCGTTGAATGAGCCGTAGAGTGCAGGCGCACCAATGCCCGCTTTGATAAAATCGGTTTCAAACTTTTCATTCAGAAAGTCGGCAATGCTCATGGGCGCCACTTTCAAAAATTCCATCATGGTTTTTTTGCCGAGCCACCTTAGTGCAAGCCCTTTCTTTACCAGCGCCCACAGTTGTTTGGTGCCCAGCGCTGAAAGATCGGGCGGGAGTTCATTAAGGAGGTTTGCCATAAACGGTTTAATGGCCGAAACAAATGCCGCGTATTCCTTATATCCTGCTGCGTCTTTCGAAGAAAATTTTGAAATAGCCGAAGCGGCAGCATCCACATCAGCACTCAACGGCAAACAATCGCCACGCTTCGACAGCAGGCCGATGGCGGGCCGCGCTTTTGTTTTCAATCCGAACTTTGCAAGGTTAAGTTCTTTTATTACCTGCTGGCGCACGGTGCCTGTATCGTGCAGCAGGCCTATGGTGAAATAGCCGGGATGGAATTCTTCACCGGCTGCAATGCCTCCGAGTACGGGGCGCTTTTCAAGCACCAGTACCTTTTTATTTTTCCGGGCAAGCAGTATGGCTGCGGTCAGCCCGTTGTGTCCTCCGCCAATTACAATAATATCGTAGGTTTTGCTCATGAATTTCGTTGGTTAAATGGCCCTGGATGTTAACATGGTTTTGGCGCACAATTCACCGCTGGCACCCATAATGCCTCCGCCCGGGTGCGTGCCCGATCCGCACATCCATAATTTCGATATAGAGGTTTTGTACCCGGAATATTTCGCCACAGGCCGCTGGAAAAGCAGTTGCTCCAAACTCAGTTCTCCCTGGAAAATATTTCCTTCGGTAAGGCCCATGGTTTGTTCCAGGTCCCACGGGGTGAGTACCTGCCTGAACAGTATCTTATCCTTTAACCCTGGAATGTATTCGGCAAGCGTATCCACCACAGTATCGCCAAATGCTTCGCGGTACTTCGGCCAGTTTTCGGCACCTTGTTTAATGTGGTAGGGTGCATATTGCACAAAGCAAGACATAATGTGCTTACCCGGAGGGGCAAGGCTCGGATCAGTTAATGTTGGGATAACCGCGTTAATGTACGGTCGCGTTGAAAACTCGCCATACTTGGCCTGGTCGTAGGCTCTTTCCAGGTAATCAATACCTGGTGCAATAGCAATGTCTCCGCGAATGTGGTCGCCATCACCGGGCCGGCAACTGAACTCGGGCACGCTGTCGAGCGCCAGGTTTACTTTACCCGAACTGCCACGCAGCTTAAAGCGCTTAATGTCTTTCAGAACATCCGGTTCAAGGTGGCTTTCGCCCACCATTTTCAGGTAGGTGCGGTTGGGGTCGAGGTTGGAGATGACGGTTTTGGCGTAGAGTTCATCACCGTTTTCAAGCACCACGCCTGTTGCTTCTCCGTTTTTGATGAGCACCTGTTTTACAGGTGCTTCGGTTCTGATTTCAGCACCATAACTCATGGCCGAACGGGCGCAGGCCATGCTTACGCCACCGGTGCCGCCTTTCGAAAATCCCCACGACCGGAAAACGCCATCCAACTGGCCCATGTAGTGATGCAGCAATACGTAAGCGGTGCCGGGAGAGCGGATGCCCTGGAAGGTTCCGATAATTCCACTCACCGACATGGGTGCTTTGAGCACATCAGACTCGAACCACAGGTCGAGGAAGTCAAGCGCGCTCATCGTTACCAGCTTAATGTTCAGGTTAAGCAGGTCAGGGCCGAGGTCTTTAAACGCTTTTCCTAACCGGAGCAGGTTGGCAATTTCTTTCGGGTGAATGGAGTTGATGTTGGGAGCAGGATGATCGATAACCGCCTTGGCCAGCTTACCCATGTGCGTCATTACCCGGCTGAATTCCGGATATACTTCTGAATCCTTTTTGCTGAAGCGTGCAATTTCCCTTCGCGAACGGTGCGGGTCGGCCCAGCGGGCCAGTGAGTCGCCATCGGGCAACGGCAAAAAGGAGCAATCCATCGGTATTACTTCATAGCCGTGTTTGGCCAGTTCCAGTTCGCGGATGATGTGCGGCCGGAAAAGGCTCACCACATACGAGGCAACCGAAAATGTAAAGCCGGGGTACACTTCCTCCGATACGGCCGCACCGCCCAACACGTGCCGCTTTTCCAGCACCAATACTTTTCTTCCGGCCTTGGCCAGGTAAGCAGCGCAGATAAGACCGTTGTGGCCTCCTCCGATTATAATGGCATCGTACTTTTTACTCATGATTTGGAAGATTTTGGAGTGAAGGTCTTACGCTCCGGGTTATAAAATTGTGTTTTGCTGACGATGGCCGACACCGTGTGCCGTACGTGCTCAACCGTAACTTCAAATTGCAGTTCGGTTCCGATTTTATCGTACTTTTTCTGAACGGTTGCCAGGGCAATATTTTTTTTCAGGATGGGCGACCACGTTCCGCTGGTGGCATAACCGGCCTGTATGCGCTTGTCTTTTGCTGTGTAGATGGGAATTGAACTGCGCCACGCGTGATTACTGAGAACAGGGGGAAGCCCGCGTTTGTAATAGAGTTCTTCCAGTTGAGGCCAGTCAATATCCAGGCCTACGATGGCCCATTTCGAGCCCTCTTCTTTTTCGGCCTGCAAGGCGGCCTGGCCGTTAAAGGGTGCGCGGTCAAGGTCAACCGTCCAGCCCAGTGAAATCTCATAGGGTGATGACTTCCGATCGTCAATTAATGCGTGCAGGGCGTTGAAGTAGTCAACATCCTTTAGGATCAACCCTGCCTCCACACGGGTAACATCCAGTGCGTCCAGTCCTGCCGGGCGGATGTCGTAGTTTTTTCCGGCAGCCATTATCGCATCCCATAGTTTCAGGGCGTGTTCATGGTCAACCCAAAGTTCATACCCCAGGTCACCGGTATAACCGGTGCGCGAAATGTAAACTTCAAAACCATTAACCCTTGCTTTGCAGGTAGCGAAGTATTTTAATCCATCCAGGTCGGCATCGCAAACCTGTTTCAGGATGTCGCGCGATGTGGGCCCCTGCAGCGCAAGGCCGGCAACCTGGTCGGAAATGTCGGATAACTCAACCTTGTAACCGCGCAGAAATCGGGAAAACCAGGAGTAACAGGGATCCGCTGAGGTAACGAAAAACTCTTGTTCACCGCGCCTCATCACGGTGCCATCGTCAACTACCTTTCCATGGTCATCGCACCAGCAACAATACGACACACGGCCGATGGCAAGTTTTTCGATATTCCGAACCATAATGCGCGACAGGAATGCTGCAGCATCCGGGCCGGTTACCCGGTACTTATAAAGCGGAGACACATCCAGCAGCCCGGCTGAATTGCGGAAGGCGTAGTATTCGGTATCGTGTAGTGTTTCGTACGAACACACAGCATAATATCCGGCCCACTCCTTCCATTTCATGCTGTGGCACAAGGCGGAGGTTCGCGGAAAAAAGGGTGTAGGTAATGGCATATCGGGTTAAATTTTTTTTAAACGGAATTAAGAATCCCGGGGTAAATGGTCAAAAGACAAAAGAAGAAGGGGAGTTACGCAGAATTACAATCCGGGCTCAAGCACCCATGGAAATTTGGCGGTATCGGTAATACTGGTATTCATGTGATTCGTAAATGTATGGAATTGAAGGCGAATTTGAGTAGTATTCGATGAAATGATTTTCCCTCACTCCTTCCCCTTTCCTTTGGGAGAGGGTTTCCGAAGGACGGGGTAAGGGAAACATCAAAACTCATTTAATCATGCTTAACCAAAACGACATACTCAGGCGCGCCCGTACCTCTTCATTCTGGATGTGGGTGCTTAACTGGTCGCTCAACCGGATGATACCGTTTAATAGGCCACACGGTTTTGCTATCCGGGAAATTGATGATTACCGGATAAAGGTGCTTCTTCCGTACAGGCGAA
>JAGUUF010000277.1 GCA_020063545.1 Cytophagales bacterium | reverse complement strand
GCATTGATTATGAATATAGACGACCTGCTTTGTGTGGGCGCAACCGATAATATCATGCTTTCTTCTACCATTGGCAGGAATAAAAACCTTGTTCCGGGCGAGGTAATTTCGGCTATTATTAACGGTACGGAAGAACTTATTGAGGAATTGAAAAACTTTGGTGTAACCATACATTCAACCGGTGGCGAAACTGCCGATGTAGGCGATTTGGTGCGCACCATCATTGTCGACAGCACCGTAACCGCCCGCATGAAACGCAGCGATGTAATTGACAACAGCCGCATTCAGGCTGGCGATGTAATAGTCGGGTTAGCTTCGTACGGTCAAGCCACCTATGAAACCGAATACAACAGCGGCATGGGCAGCAACGGACTTACCTCGGCCCGGCACGATGTATTTGCAAAAGAGTACGCAACAAAATATCCGGAGTCGTATGATAAAGATGTGCCCGCAGATTTGGTGTATACCGGTAACTATAAAGTAACGGATGAACTTCAGGGTGTTCCTCTCAATATCGGTAAACTGGTATTGTCGCCTACGCGTACCTATGCGCCCATTATGATAGAAGTATTTAAAGAGGTTCGGCAACACATTCACGGACTGGTACATTGCAGTGGTGGCGCACAAACCAAAGTGCTGCACTTCATCGATAACCTTCATGTGATAAAGAATAACCTGTTTGACATACCCCCATTGTTTAAGCTTATCCGCGAAGTGAGCGGTACCGATCTGAAAGAAATGTACAAAGTGTTTAACATGGGCCACCGCATGGAAGTGTACCTGGATGAAAAGTATGCTCAAACCGTGATTGATATTTCAAAACAGTTTGGCGTTGAGGCGCAGGTGATTGGAAGGGTTGAGCGGGCAGATAAAAAGCAGGTTACGCTTAAAACACAACAGGGTACCTTCATCTACTGATTAGCCCGTAGCATTCCGCGATAGCATTAAAATCTGCTATCTTTGAAAACCGTGAAAACTTTACTGGAACACAGGCGTCCTTTGTTTTGGGATATCCCGGAGCACGCCATTAAAACTGCACTGCAAGATTCTCCCGAATGGGTGATTAGCCGGGTATTCGAATATGGCTCCATTGCCGATATCGATGCGCTGATAGCCTTCTACGGGACTGAAAAAATAAAGACTGTTCTCAGCACCTCCAACATGAAGCCCATTACACGCTCGATGGCATTTTTATTTCTTGGGTTTGATCCCGAAGGTTACTATGCTGCATAAGGAAACTGTAACGCCTCATCTACTGGAAACCGCTACTTTGTTATGTGCTGTACCCGAACTGTCTTCATTCCGGATGGCCGGAGGCACAGCCATTGCCCTGCAACTCGGCCACCGGAAGTCGGTGGATATTGATTTTTTCACCACTCAAAAACTAAACAAGACAATCCTGGAAAAAAAGCTGGCGCAGCATCTCAAGGAAACTCATTTTTTTATTTCACCGGATCGCATCCATGCAGAAGTAAAGGGCCTGAAAGTTGAATTGTATGATGACTGGCTGGTTCCATTCAAAACTCCTCCGGTAGAAATTGAGGGTCTTCGCCTGGCTTCACTCACCGATCTGGCCGCATTTAAACTCAGTGCCATAACCGGCAGAAGGGAAAAAAAAGATTATATCGATCTCTTTTTTTTGTTTACGCACCTTGGTTTGGAGCCTGTCTTGTCGCAATTCAGACAGTATGATCCACTGCTTTCCTCCAAATCAATCCTCTTTGCACTTTCGGAGGTGAAGACAGCCCAGTTAAATCAATCGGTTATGCCAGACATGCTGAAGGAAATTTCATGGGCAGCGATAAACTCAATGATGTTAGAGGCAAGCCGGATTTACCTGAACATGACAAGGAGAGATAGTGTTTAATATTCACCCGAATAAATCGCTTTGATCTAATGCACCCCTTCAAACACAAAGTTCCTATCCAGCTTCGGTTTAAAGACATCGACAAGATGGGCCATGTAAACAACGCCAACTACTTAACTTATATTGAACTGGCGCGCGTAAAATACTTTGAAGATGTGGTGGGTACCGATAAAAAATGGAGCCAGCAGGTGGGCATTATACTGGCCCGCATAGAAATTGATTACAAAGCCCCTGTGTTTTTACACGATACCATTTTTGTGTACACACGTTGTTCACGGCTGGGCTCAAAAAGCCTTACGCTGGATTGGGCGGTGGTGCGCGAAAAATCCGGCAAGGAAGAAGTCGTGGCGCAGGGAATTGCCGTGTTGGTTTGTTACGACTACGCCAATGAAAAAACCATCGCCATTCCGGAAGAACAACGAAGGGCAATCGAACAATTTGAAAACTCCTGATTATTTTACCCGCTGAATCGGTAATGTAGCACGTGTTTTATCCCACGACAACTGCATGTTTATCAGGCTGTCGGCCGGGGTAAACGAAATGGTAAACTGCTCTACCTCG
>JAGUUF010000190.1 GCA_020063545.1 Cytophagales bacterium | reverse complement strand
GGTGCCTACATGACCAATGCTGCCGGATGTATCGAATGTCATACGGATGTAAAAGGAGGACAGATTATTGCTGAAATGGCATTTAGTGGCGGCCGCGCTTTCCAGTTTCCTGATGGTTCGGTGGTGCGTTCAACCAACCTAACACCCCATGCAACCGGGCTTGCTTTGTGGACGGAGGAGATGTTTGTAAAACGGTTTAAGCAATATGCCGACTCAGCCTATACTATTCCAACGGTTGGCCCAGGAGAATTTAATACGGTAATGCCATGGACCATGTATGGTCAAATGAATGAGGAAGACCTCAAAGCGATATTTGCTTACCTGAAAACGGTTAAACCGATTGAAAACATAGTCGAGCGGTTTACCAAGACGGAATAAATGATAAAGCCTTTTGAATTGAGCCTAATGCGGGAAAAGTTGCTTTTTTTAAAAAATAGTATGCACGCATAACAAAAATTTCTATATTCGTATCCCCTTTCCGGGATTTATGAAGCGCGAAGAAACCGTTGATTACCACATCCGCTCGGCCTGGCATGCCATTTCGCGCATGTATAACCAGCAGGCTGCCCGCTATAACGCTACCATGGCCATTGGCTTCGTGTTGCTCAACATCGATACGGAAGAAGGCACCCCTGCCACGAAAATCGGCCCATTGATGGGCCTGGAACCGCGCAGCTTAACCCGGCTGCTGAAATCACTGGAAGAACAAGGCGCTATCTATCGCGAAGTGGATAAGGCGGATAAGCGCTCGGTAAGAATTTTTCTTACCGAAGAGGGCCGTAAAGGCAGGGAACGTGCCAAAGAAACCGTGCTGCGCTTTAACGAAGCCGTACGGGATGAAGTGCCGGAGGAAAAACTTAATATTTTTTTTGAGGTAATTCAGAACATTAACAGAATTATTGAACGAGATAATATTTACGAACAAACGTACAGTTGATCGTTGTTGGTTATTCGTTATTCGGTAGAATATCAAAATCGAACAACCAACAACGACCAACGAACAACTAATTACAAAATATGAAACGATCCATCCGCAAAGTTGCTGTTCTCGGTTCAGGTGTAATGGGCTCTTCCATCGCCTGTCATTTCGCCAACATTGGTTGCGAAGTGTTGCTGCTTGATATCACACCGAAGGAGCTTACTGATGAAGAAAAAAAGAAAGGACTTTCGCTTGATAACAAGGCAGTAAAAAACAGAATCGTCCAGTCATCTTTCGATAAGTGCATCAAGTCTTCACCCGGCCCGCTATACAGCAAGAAGTTTATTTCTCGCATTACCCTCGGCAACTTTGATGATGATCTTTCAAAGATTAAACACTACGACTGGACAATTGAAGTGGTGGTTGAAAATCTCGACATCAAGAAAAAAGTGTATGAGCAAGTAGAGAAATACAGAACCCCCGGAACGCTCATTACATCAAACACATCGGGCATTCCCATCCACCTCATGGCCGAGGGCCGAAGTGAGGATTTTAAGCGTCATTTTGCAGGTACCCACTTCTTCAACCCGCCCCGTTACCTGCGGTTGTTCGAAGTAATCCCAACACCAGCCACCGACCCGGAGGTTGTTAAATTCTTACTCCATTATGGCGATCTGTACCTGGGTAAAGTTTCTGTATTGTGCAAAGACACGCCTGCGTTCATCGGAAACCGGGTAGGCGTATGGGGCCTCTTAAAGGTCATTGACTCCATGCAGAAATACGACCTGAATGTGGACGAAGTTGATAAACTTACCGGCCCGGTTATCGGCCGCCCGAAGTCGGCAACGTTCCGCACTTCTGATGTTGTAGGACTCGATACACTGGTAAAAGTTGCGAACAATTTATACGCAGGTTTACCCAACGATGAAGGCCGCGAAATTTTCAAGCTGCCCGATGTGGTGAACAAACTTGATCAGAATAAATGGCTCGGTGATAAAACCGGCCAGGGGTTTTACAAGAAAGCCAAAGACGCCAAAGGCAAAACGGAAATTCTTACACTCGATTTAAAGACACTTGAATATAAACCGAAGCAAAAGGTAAAGTTCGCTACACTTGAAACCACAAAGACGATCGACAACTTACGCGATCGTTTCAAAGTGTTGTTGGCGGGCAAAGACAAAGCCGGAGATTTTTACCGCGATTGTTTTTACGGACTTTTTCAGTATGCATCGAACAGAATTCCTGAAATCAGCGATGAACTTTTCAGAATTGATGATGCCGTGTGTGCAGGCTTCGGCTGGGAACTTGGGCCGTTTGATACCTGGGATGCACTCGGTGTAGAAAAAACCGTGCAGGCCATGGAAGGCATGAACTACAAACCCGCACAATGGGTGTATGACATGCTCGCGGCCGGCAATAAATCATTTTATAAAGTTGAAGGCGGTCAGCGTAAGTACTACGACATCCCCTCAAAAACTTATAAAGCCATTCAGGGAAAAGAGGCTTTCATCATTCTTGAAAACCTGAGCGATAAGGTAGTGTGGAAAAATGCCGAAAGCAGGGTAACCGACCTGGGCGATGGGGTAATCAATTTCTCCTGGAACAGCAAAAGCTACACCCTGGGCAGTGCCGTAATTGAAGGGCTGAATAAAGCCATTGATTTGGCTGAAAAGGACTACCGGGGCCTCGTAGTTGGCCACCAGGGACCGGATTTCTCGCTTGGGGCCAATTTGGGGCTGGTCTTTATGTATGCCATTGAGCAGGATTACGATGAAATCGACTTTATGGTGCGGGCCTTCCAGAACTCGGTTATGCGCCTGCGTTATTCCTCCGTTCCCGTTGTGGTTGCCCCGCAGGGCCGCACTCTGGGCGGAGGTTGCGAAAT
>JAGUUF010000219.1 GCA_020063545.1 Cytophagales bacterium | reverse complement strand
CGGGATATGGGGCCTATCCTCGGCCGCATTATCGGAGGATCGTTTTTCCTGCTGCTGTGTTTTGCTGCCCTTACCTCTACCATTTCGTTACTGGAAGTGCCTACAACTTACCTGGTTGACCAGCTTAAGTTCAGGCGTAAACGGGTGGTGTGGTTTCTGGCACTTTCCATTTTTATCCTCGGCTTACCCACCATGTTCAGCCAGGGTATGATACCCGCCTTAAACAAACTGCCCTTTTACCTGAACCGCGACTGGCTATCGTTTGTATCGGATATGTGCGACATCAGTTTAACCATAGGCGGCTGCCTGATGTGCATTTTCATCGTGAGGAAATGGAAGATTCATAACATGGATGCTGAACTGGCAAACGGAAATACGGGATACATGAACTCCTTTATGCGAAAATACCTGCATGTTATGATTACCTGGGTGTGCCCGGTGTTGCTTGGCGGGTTATCCGTATTGATTATTGACCGGTATTTTGGATTGGGAATTTTCTTTTAGGCCTCACGCCTTTTTCTTCACCAGGTATTTTTCCTGTGCTTCCCTTTTTATTTCCGCCCAGTCATCCGGTGGCGGTGGTGTACCGTTTTCAAAAACCTGGAGCAGCCATTGAACAATTTCTTTTTTCATGCCAAAGCGTTTGGCTACATCCTGGCAGAATTCAATTTCACGCTTTTCTACCTTTTCATCGGCATACACCATCAGGATGAGGTCATAGAGCAGGTTCATCCGGTCATTAAAGTTATCGGGGATGTTCAGTTCGAACTTTTCCTTGCTGTCAACCAGGTTTTTTACCTGCCAATCTTTTAACCCGTAGCGCTGGCCAATTTTATAAAGAAGTTCAACCTCCTTCTTATGCATATGTCCATCGGCATTGGCCAGGGCCAGCAGGTTGCGGATGTGGTTTTTTTTGTACGACAGGTATTGGTGCTCAAAGAAACCGATCATAGGATTAGCGCGCTGTTAGGTTTGCGCATCAAAAGTATCAAACAATTGTGTAAAGCTCAATTCCGCTTATTCTACCCAATCGGCAACAAACAGGTTGGTATCGCGGGTACCGTTATTGTTACGGTTGCTTGAAAAAATCAACCGTTTGCCATCTGGCGAAAACATAGGGAATGAGTCGAACACATTGTCGTAAGTAATTTGTTCAAGCCCTGTCCCATCTTCATTAATCATGAAAAGGTTGAACTGAAAGCCCCGCTGGCTGTGATGGTTAGAACTGAAAATAATCTTCTTACCGGATGGATGGTAAAAAGGCGCCCAGTTGGCCTTACCCAGGTTGGTTACCTGCCGCAACCCGGAACCATCGGCATTGCAAACAAAAATTTCCATGGCTGTGGGAGCCACAAGGCCTTGTTTAAGGTATTCCATGTACTCCTGCTTTTCGGCTTCGGTTTTAGGCCGCGATGCCCGAAAAACAATTTTTGTTCCATCGGGTGAAAAGAAAGCGCCACCGTCATATCCCACTTCATGGGTAATTTGCTTTACACCGGTACCATCAATGTTCATTACATACAAGTCCAAATCGCCATTGCGTGTTGATGTAAACACGATCTTATCGCCTTTTGGCGATACGGTGGCTTCCGCGTCATAGCCTGATCCTGAGGTAAGCTGCCTTTTCATTTTACCCTTAAGGTCGGCAACAAAAATGTCGTAGGTGTCATAAATCGGCCACAGGTATTTGCCACCAGGCGTTCGGCCCGGTTCGGGCGGGCAATCGTTACCACCCAGGTGCGTGGAGGCGAACAATATCTGTTTATCTCCCGGAAGAAAATAGGCACAGGTGGTACGGCCCAAACCTGTGCTGATTAGCTGCGGTCTTTTACCGTGTTGTAAAACCGGCTTATCAACATTGAGGTAAAATATTTGGTCGCACCCCAGGCCCCAGGCTTTGTTGTTGGATTGAAAACTCACCATCCTGCCGTTGAAACTCCAATAAGCTTCGGCATTGTCTCCGCCAAACGTGAGTTGCCGGATATTTTTCAGGTGCTTTTCCTTCGGGTACCGGAGTGAATCGGCAACGGTATCAGGGGCAACCTGCTGCCGCACAGAAAAAGATAAGCCGAAAACAAAAATTATGAACAAAAACAAGAAAACTATAACCCTGGCCATACCAAAAAATTTGGTGGCAAAAATAGCCTTATTTAGTTGGTAAAAAATAACCTCAGCAGGACTAATTATGCCGCTTTGGCTGTGTCCTCCTCGCGCAATAGCCTGCGCATGATTTTACCTACATTCGATTTTGGCAACTCATTGCGGAAAACAAAGTAGCGCGGTACTTTATAATTCGTAAGGTTTTTGTGGCAATATTCTTTCAGCTCGTCTTCGGTAAGGCTTTGATCGCGTTTTACGATAAACGCCTTGATGGCCTCGCCCGAGCGCTCATCGGGTACGCCAATCGCGGCCACTTCAAGCACCTTCGGGTGTGCAGCCAGCACATTTTCAATTTCATTCGGGTAAACGTTGAAGCCCGATACTTTAATCATGTCTTTTTTCCGGTCAACAATTTTGAAAAAGCCCTCTTCATCCATCAGGCCGATGTCGCCTGTTTTAAACCAGCCGCCTGGGTAAAACACATCGGAATTATCTTTTTCCCAATACCCCGAAAACACCTGCGGACCGCGCGCACAAATCTCACCGGTTTGCCCTTGCGGCAACTGGTTGCCGTTATCATCAAAAATGGCTACCTCGGTGCTTGGCATCGGCAACCCAATGGTGCCAAGTTTGTGCGTACCATCCAAAGGGTTGCAGCAGAGTACCGGTGAGGTTTCGCTTAGTCCGTACCCTTCAACCAACGCTTTTCCGGTAACCTGTTCCCATTTTTTTGCAACAACATCCTGTACAGCCATGCCGCCACCTACAGCACCTTTCAATTTGGAGAAGTCAAGATTTTTGAAATCCGGATTGTTGAGCAGACCGTTAAACAAGGTGTTCACACCGGTTATAATGGTGAACTTATGCTTCTTAAGTTCTTTTATAAAGCCGGGTATGTCGCGCGGATTGGTAATCAACACGTTCTTTGCGCCTACACTCAGCTTGAGTATACCATTGACCGTAAGTGCAAAGATGTGGTACATGGGAATTGCGGTAATGATAATATCCTGCTCATCGGATTGACCGTGATAGGGTTTAAACCATTGGGTGATCATCGAGTTGTGCGCCACCAGGTTGGCGTGTGTTAATGCCGCACCTTTTGATAACCCGGTGGTACCCCCGGTATATTGCAGTACGGCCACATCCTGCAACGAAAAGTCGGGCCGCAACCACGTTAACCCCGCGCCTGCCTGCAGTGCTTTATTAAATGATATTGCTCCCGGCAGGTGGTAGGCCGGCACCATCTTCTTAATTCTTTTTACAACAAAGTTTACCAGGGCGCCCTTTAGCCCGCCAAGCATATCGCCAAGCTGGGTTACGATAACATGTTTGATGGAAGTGTTGTGGATAATCTGCTCGAGGTTGTTGGCAAAGTTGGCCACGATAACAATGGCCTTGGCACCTGAATCTTTGAACTGGTGCTCCATTTCGCGCGGTGTGTACAGCGGGTTGGTGTTTACCACAATGAGCCCGGCACGCAGCGCACCAATAAAGGCTACCGGAAACTGTAGCAGGTTAGGCATCTGGATGGCGATGCGATCGCCTTTCTTCAGTCCGAGTGATTGCAGGTATGCGGCAAAATTTTTTGATAGCTCATCAACCTGGGCATAGGTTAATTGCTTGCCCATATTTTCGTAAGCAACCCGGCTACTGTATTTTTTGAATGCATCTTCAAACAATTCAACGATGGAATTGTAGTCGTACAACTTGATCTCAGCAGGTACGCCCTTGGGGTAACGCTTAATCCAGGGAAAATCCTTCATAATCAGTTAAGTTTAAACCAAACGATTGTTTGTTTTCAAATATAGGCAACGAAAACAAAAAAGTCCTGACCGGTTGGCCAGGACTTTACCCTAATAAATAACCACGAATGAAGTTTGTTGCAGAGGGAGAATTCTCCCGAAAGCCTTCAGGGAGAACCTCTGTGCTGTAGGAGCAGGATTCGAACCTGCACAGGGAAGTTAGCTACAGAACAACCAGTGGTGGTCAACCCCTGTCTGCCGCAATCCTGCGGCAGGCTATATCCTGCGTTTATCCTTTGCTCCCCACCCCCGAGACAGGAGGGCTTGTCTGCCAATTTCAACACCCTACAGTGTAAAAACCTGTACAAAACAATACACTGGTAAACGATCATTCAACATAACAGCAAAAATTTTACATAATTTTTAATAATATATTCTAATTTTGATAAATTTTCTAAACATTATATCATTTTATGCCACTAAACTATAAAATTGACAATACCGATTTAAAGATCCTGGAAATGCTGATGCGCGATGCAAGCAGGCCACTAAGCGAAGTTGCGAGGAAAGTACACGTTTCGGTAGGCACCGTACATGTGCGCACCAACAAACTGCGCGAAGCCGGGATCATTGAAAAAACCACGCTCAAGGTAAACTATGCCAAACTTGGCTACGACATCACTGCATTCATTGGTATTTTCCTGGAAAAGAGCGCTTTATATGATTCTGTGATGGCAAAACTTAAAGCTATTCCGGAGATTACCAACATCCATTATACCACCGGAAACTACAGCATGTTTGTAAAGATTCACTGTAAGGACACCAATCATTTGAAGCAGGTATTGCATGATAAAATTCAGCAGGTTGACGGGATTGAGCGCACAGAAACCATGATTTCGCTGGAAGAAAGCCTTGACCGCAACCTAAACCTCCTGTAAACAAAGGGGCAAAAAGAACCTATTTACCGCAATTCTGTTTTATCTTTGAGCTTTATTTGAAATTAGTCTAAATAGACACCCTTTATGAGCAAAGACAACCAGATATTGGAAGAGTTCACCTCCCGGGAGTACGAGCACGGATGGACTTCCGACATTGAAATGGAGTCGGCTCCAAAGGGGTTAAATGAAGACATCATCCGGTTTATCAGCGCCAAAAAAAACGAACCCGACTGGCTGCTGGAATGGCGCCTGAAGGCTTACCGGCAATGGACCAAAATGGTTGAGCCGAAATGGCCCAATGTTACCTACCCCGAAATAAACTACCAGGACATTATCTACTATGCGGCACCTAAACAAAAGGCAACGCCCAAAAGTCTGGAAGACGTTGACCCGGAATTACTAAAAACTTTCGAACGGCTCGGCATTTCACTTACCGAACAAAAACGTCTTACCGGGGTAGCTGTTGATGCCGTGCTCGACAGCGTATCGGTAGCCACTACCTTCAAGGAAAAGCTCGCAGAACTGGGCATCATCTTCTGCTCGTTCAGCGAGGCGGTGCGCGAACATCCTGAACTTGTAAAAAAATACCTCGGCTCGGTTGTTCCGATGAATGACAACTATTTTGCCGCACTTAATTCAGCAGTCTTCAGCGATGGTTCGTTCTGTTACATACCCAAAGGTGTTCGCTGTCCGATGGAATTGTCAACCTATTTCCGGATCAATGCGGCCAACACCGGCCAGTTTGAGCGCACACTGATTGTAGCCGATGAAGGTTCCTACGTAAGTTACCTGGAAGGATGTACCGCTCCGCAGCGAGACGAAAACCAGTTGCATGCAGCCGTTGTTGAAATCTATGCCATGAAGGATGCGCACGTAAAATATTCAACCGTGCAAAACTGGTATCCGGGCGACAAAGAAGGGAAAGGCGGCATTTACAACTTCGTTACCAAGCGGGCGCTGTGCGCTGGCGAAAACTCAAAAGTATCGTGGACACAGGTTGAAACCGGTTCGGCCATCACCTGGAAATATCCCTCGTGCATTTTGAAAGGTGATAATTCCAGCGGTGAATTTTATTCTGTGGCTGTAACCAACAATTACCAGCAGGCCGATACGGGCACCAAAATGATCCACATCGGCCGCAATACAAAATCCAGGATTGTCTCGAAAGGTATTTCAGCGGGCCATTCACAAAACAGTTACCGGGGGCAGGTTCATGTTTTAAAACGTGCCGAAAACGCGCGCAACTTTTCGCAATGCGATTCGCTGTTGATGGGCAACACTTGCGGTGCGCACACCTTCCCCTACATTGATGTGGAAAACAACAGCGCCCGTGTTGAACACGAAGCAACCACTTCCAAAATTGGCGAAGACCAGATTTTTTACTGCCTGCAACGCGGCATTGATGAAGAGTCGGCCGTTGCCCTTATTGTTAACGGCTATGCCAAAGAAGTGCTCAACCAGTTGCCTATGGAGTTTGCGGTAGAAGCCCAAAAGCTCCTGGCGCTTACGCTTGAAGGAAGTGTGGGTTAATTGATTCGGGAGTTGAATTGCCTGATGAAAAACAGCCGGATAACCGGGAATAAACATTGAACTACGAATCTTGAATCTTGAATTACGAATCCTGAACAGAAATATGTTAGCAATAAAAAATTTAAGCGCACAGGTTAACGGAAAACAAATCCTTAACGGTATAAACCTAGAGGTTAAAGCCGGTGAAGTTCATGCCATTATGGGCCCCAATGGTTCGGGCAAGAGTACGCTTGCCTCCGTACTGGCCGGCCGCGAGGAGTTTGAAGTTACCGATGGCACCGTTGAGTACCTGGGTAAAAACTTATTGGAACTTGAACCCGATGAACGCGCCCGCGAAGGTATATTTCTTGCATTTCAATACCCGGTTGAAATCCCGGGCGTAAGCACCATAAACTTTATGAAAACAGCCGTTAACCAGGTGCGCGAACATCGCGGACTGGAAACACTTGATGCTGTTTCGTTTCTGGGCCTGATGAAAGAAAAAATGAAACTGGTGGAGATTGACCAGTCGCTGCTTAACCGATCGCTCAATGAAGGATTTTCAGGTGGCGAGAAAAAACGAAACGAGATTTTTCAGATGGCCATGCTCGAACCGAAACTGGCCATCCTTGATGAAACCGATTCAGGTCTTGACATCGATGCGCTGAAAATTGTTGCCAATGGCGTAAACAAACTCCGTTCGAAGAACAACGCCATCATTGTGGTTACCCACTACCAGCGCCTGCTCAACTACATTGTTCCCGACTTTGTTCATGTACTCTACAAAGGAAAAATTGTAAAATCAGGCGGAAAAGAACTGGCGCTGGAACTGGAAGCAAAGGGATACGATTGGATTAAAAGCGAGGTTGAAGTAGCATGACAAACGCATCCGTTCATAGCGAACTGCTTGACCTGCTGACCGAGGCAGTCCTAGTGCAGAATGAATTGCGTACAGAAGCAATGCAGGTATTCCGTAAGCTTGGATTGCCCGGCAACAAAAACGAGGAATACAAACATACCCCCATTACCCGGGCACTTGAAAAAGGGTTGCAGCTTCGCGCATCCTTTGTAACGGGTGGTGCGCTGCCAAATGAAGACCAGTGGAAAATCAGCGGGCTTAATGCCTACCATGCTGTGCTACTCAACGGATCCCTGCTTCCCGAAAAATCGTTCCTCCCCAGCCAGGTAACGGCAATGCCCATGAGCAAGGCCTCAGCAAACCTGCAACATGTAAAGGATAACATGGGTACGTATGCTGACTTCCGAAACGATGCTTTTGCTGCGTGGAATACCGCAGCGTGGAGCGATGGCGTGTACCTGGAAATTCCGGAAGCCGTGAAACTGGATAAACCCATTGTTATTTATTACCTGCATGACTCCCAGGCCGGGCAGGTAAAATCGGTTACCCGCAACCTTGTAATTTCCGGCCGTAACAGCGAGGCTGCCATTATCGAAAAATGGTGTACAACAGGATCAAATACCGTTATAAGCAATACCCTTTCGGAGATTGTGCTGCACGAAAGCGCCCGGCTAAATCATGTGGTTCTGCAATCGGATACGGATGCCCATATTCAATACCTGTTCAACCAATTCTGGCAACACTCAGGAAGTTTTTTGAATAGCCATGTTATCACCCTCGATGGCGGCTTCATCCGCAATAACACACGCGTTGCGCTGGACGGAGAAAATTGCGAAAGCCATTTGTACGGGTTATACCTGCTCCACAAAAATATCATTGCCGATAACCACACCGTGGTTGACCACCGCAAACCAAATTCGTACAGCAACGAATTGTATAAAGGAATCCTGGAGGACCAGGCCAAAGGCGTTTTCAACGGGAAAATTTTTGTGCGGCCCGATGCACAAAAAACCAATGCCTTCCAGTCGAACCGCAACATCCTGCTTTCCGATAAGGCCACCATCAACACCAAGCCGCAACTGGAAATCTGGGCCGATGATGTAAAGTGTTCGCACGGATGCACTACCGGCCAGCTGGATGAAGAGGCCCTGTTTTACCTGCGTTCACGCGGGATTAACAAGGATACTGCCCGCGCAATGATGCTCTATGCATTTGCCAGCGAGTTACTGGATACCGTTAACGATGCCGAACTGAAGAATTACCTGGATGCCCTGGTGAGCGAGCGCCTTCATAAAAATTTCTGACGATGGATAGCCCGGTTACAACTGCCTTTAACGTTGCCGAAATCCGGAAGCAGTTCCCGGTACTGCACCAGCAGGTAAACGGCCGTAACCTGGTTTACTTCGACAATGCCGCGACCAGTCAGAAGCCCCTCAGTGTTATACAAACCTTATCAGACTACTATTCGGGTTATAACGCCAACATCCACCGCGGGATTCATACATTGGCCGAAAGGGCAACCAAAGCCTATGAAGAAACCCGTCAATCGGTAAAGGCATTCATCAACGCTGCGTCAACCGAGGAAATTATTTTTGTACGGGGCGTAACCGAGGCCATCAACCTGGTGGCATCATCCTATGGTCGGAAATTTTTGAAAGCCGGTGACGAAATTATTATCTCCGCACTGGAGCATCACTCCAACATCGTTCCGTGGCAACTGCTTTGCGAAGAAAAGCAAGCCACACTCAGGGTAATTCCGGTATTGGAAAACGGAGAACTTGACCTGGATGCATACCGGAAATTGCTTTCAGGCAAAACCAAACTTGTTGCAATCAACCATGCATCCAACAGCCTGGGTACTATTAATCCGATTAAAGAAATAATTGACCTTGCTCATCAAACCGGTGCCGTTGTGCTGATTGACGGGGCGCAGGCAGGTGCGCATTTACCGATTGACGTGCAGCAGCTCGGCTGCGATTTCTATTGCCTATCATCGCATAAAATGTACGGACCCACCGGCACAGGTGTGCTTTACGGTAAAAAGGAATTACTGAGTACGATGCCCCCCTACCAGGGCGGTGGCGAAATGATAAAGGACGTAACCTTTGCAAAGACAACTTATAACAACCTGCCCTACAAGTTTGAAGCGGGCACTCCCAACATTGCCGATACCATTGCTTTTAAAAGCGCCATTGACTTTATTAATGAAACCGGGAAAGAAAACATTGCAGCACACGAGAGCGCGTTACTGAACTATGCAACAAAAAAAGCAGGGGCATTACCGGGAGTAAAAATCATCGGAACCGCGCAAAATAAAGTGAGTGTACTTTCATTTGTTATTGACGGTCTCCACCCGTTCGACATCGGGCAGATGCTGGATGCCCGCGGCATTGCGGTACGCACCGGCCACCATTGCACCCAGCCCCTAATGGACCGGTTTGGCATCGAGGGAACTGTGCGGGCTTCGTTTGCGGTTTACAATACCAAGGAGGAAATTGACCAGTTAGCCGAAGGGTTAAGCCGCATCATCAGTTTTATGAAATGAAATCCATAAACGACATACAAAACGAGATTATCCAGGAATTCTCGCTGCTGGATGGCGACATGGAGATGACGGTGTTCTATATCATGGAACTGGGCCAGAAACTTCCTGCCATGAACGAAGCAGACAAAACTGAAGAAAATATTGTTAAGGGATGCCAATCGAAAGTTTGGTTAACGGCACACATGAAAGATGACCACGTGTATTATGAAGCCGACAGCAACACGGCCATTACCAAGGGCCTGGTGAGTTTACTGGTACGCATCTTTAACGGCCAAAAACCGGAAGCTATTTTAAGTGCCGATCTGTACTTCATGAACAAAATCGGGATGGAGCGGTTTATCGGCACACAGCG
>JAGUUF010000224.1 GCA_020063545.1 Cytophagales bacterium | reverse complement strand
GACTTAACAACTTTGGAATTATTCCTTCGGATCGCGGATTACAACCACTTTCATTTTTCTCTCTGATTGCCTCAGTTCAAACCCAATTTCTTCAAGCCATTTTTTATAATCAGGAAATGTATTCCGAATGTTTTTCTCTTCCAGGAGTTTTGTGTAAAACGCTTCATTGTATGAGTAGTCAATATCACTTGTGATCCCTGTGGCATCAAAAAATGGGGGCTGTTTATCCGGGTGATGTGTCAGGTTGCCTAACGGTGAATTTCCAAATCGACTTTCCAATTGGAATATGATATCACGAACTTTTGCATTAGTAATGTAGGTTATCCCATTTTGATTGACAGTCCTCTTGTAGGGTTTCCCTTTAGTCTTGGTTATCAGTCTTTCCATGTTCTTTTCAGGCACTGTTAATTCCCAACATGGCATCATCTTTTCGATTACCAATACTTCATAGCCAAAACATACCTTTAAGGCATGCTGCATTATTTTTTGTAAAAAAGATGATGAGGCTTTTTCTAAAGGAACCTTGACGATGTAGTTGAACCTGTTATTTGGGGAAGTGTAGTTTGCTTCAAATAATGAGGAGTCTTTCACTTCCAGAATTGGTCTGTACCAATACTTGCCATAGGACCTGCGCTGATGTGGGTTCTTAATCGTATCTGGATAAATACCAGAATAAGGTGGATACATTTGAGGCGGTCTGTTCCAAAGCGTGTCTCCGTATGCCATGTAATAAAGTCGCCTTAAATTTTCACCCAGCACTTGAATTCTCCCCTGACGTTCCTTCAATTCCGGGTCTTGTGCCCACCTAAAATTTTCTACGAACGGATAATTTTCAATGCCCACCTGATTGCCTTTATAAATCGTTACCTGTGAAAAATAAAGAAGACGATCAAGCGATTCGTTGTCCATTAACTGCAGCGGGTTATATTCCACTTGCATTGAATTGATAAGGCTATCCCTCTTTACCATTGATGAGATGGTATAGTTAGACTTCAGCATTTCTATGATAACTTTTTCCGCTGCTTTCGGATTACTTCCAATCCAGGCGATTAATCCGTTCCTGTCAATTATGAAGATATGAGGCACACCGACTTTGCCGGCAGCATCGATCCAATCTTTCTCGATTGTTCCAGCAGCGTCATCTACAGCTACCGTATACTGCATCTTATCCCCCTTTTTCTCAACATACTTTTCAACTTTTAAAACATACGAGGGCACTTTTGCATTTGGAGGATCATTTTGTTCTTCCATTACGAAGACCTCCATCACGGTGACGTCCGATTGGTAATTTTTAGCAATGGCTGTAAGATCCGGGATTGCTGCAGCGCATGGCGCACACCATGTTGCGCCAAACGCAACAACATATATTTGTCCATTCTTAAATGTGCTTGTTGGTTGCCCCTTTATCCATTTAAACGGTTTTAACTCTGGTGCCTTGTCACCTACATGCAGATATTTGGATTGTTCTTTATTGGACTGGGCATTGCTGGTTTTTGTTAAGCAAAGAATTGCCAGCATCAATACGATACATATTGAAATTTTCATGATTAATGTGTTTTGTTTGAACTTTAGGGAAGGCAGATCATAACGCCTCTCGCAGACTCAAGATTTTAATTCATTAATAACCGGGGTTCTGTGTCAATCTAGGATTTACTAATCGCTCTGAATTGGGTATTGGATAGAGTTCGTCAGTATCTTGCCAATCTGGTTTCAATGCACCAAGAATTTGACCTGCTCGTTCAGTTCGTTTTAGGTCAAGCCACCGATGTCCCCATTCGGAAAACATCTCAACCTTTCTTTCCTGCTCAATTGCTAGCAAGAAATCATTCTTGCTTATTGAAGGATTGGTGTCACCAATTAGAGAAAGGCCGGCACGATTCCGGATAATATCTAAATCCTGAATTGCGTCAGTCAATTTGTCTTGATAAGCCTTAGCTTCCGCACGGATCAAGTATTGTTCCGCAAGGCGTAACACCATTGCATGCTCGGTTATTGTCTCCGTTGAATATACTTTGTATTTGTAGGGGAAGAAATAGGTTTGATCGTCCTGTTCGAAAGTGCCAATCCAGTTATCTAGTCTAAGGTCGCCAGTTTCAAATGAATCAATCATTTGACTGGCGAGTACAACATCATTCGGTGAAGCCTGGAGGATGAATAACCTTGCCTGTCCAGTACTCAATTCCGGAGTAACGGGCTGCAACTGCCAAATAGCTTCAAGGCTATTGGCGAGAAACACATCGCCTAAATCGGCAGCTAGCGAATAGGTACTTGTTTTGTCAATTAATTTTGTGGCATACATTTCAGCTTTTGCCCAATCGCCCAGATACAGATAGACCCTGGCAAGCAGGGCACTTGCAGCCCCTTTGTTGGGTTGAATTCGCTGACCCTTAGAGAAAGAATAATCCTCTTTGAGGAGAACTTCTGCCTCAAGTAAGTCATCCAAAACGCGCTCATATATTTCCGATACTGGCATGCGAGAGGCAGTCGCATTTACCCTGTAATCCGTAGACGTAATGTATGGAATATCACCAAATAGATTTACCAGATAAAAATGACAAAATGCCCGGATGAATTTTGATTCTCCTTCAATCTGCTGCTTTACATCGGGGCTAATTGACGATGAATTGGCCAAGCCCTCCAATATGGCATTAGCATTATTAATGTAAGAATATGCTTCGCGCCAGAACACACCCAATACAACCTGGTTGGTGGAAGAAATTGAGTTGTATTGAAATTGCAACTGCTCATCACTTCCCGACACGTCCAATAGTTCATCGGCAGACAAGCCACAATACTTTTCAATATTACCATTCGTAAAGCTTTGGTTCGTCATCATGAGGCTATAAATTCCTCTCACCGCAGCTAATGCCGATGCGTTATTTGAGAAAACTGTTTCAGAAATAATCTCGGTTTTGGGAGGATCAATCTGTATAAATTCCTCACAAGAACTTGACAGCATCAGAACCAGTATCAGAATTCCACTGACTTTAATTTTTGTTACGCTATAATTCAAGTTTGTAATACTCATAAGAAATCAATTTAAAGTGTTAACTGAAATCCAGCCGCTACAACGCGGAGAGGAGGAAGAAACGATACATTTTGACTTTCAGGGTCCATACCCAAAAAGTTGGTGAACGTAAGTAGGTTTTGTCCCTGGACGTTTAGCTTGGCTCCAGTGATTTTTAGTTTTTTCAACCACTTTTCCGGTAATTGCCACGACAGGGAAGCATTCTTAAGTCTGATGAATGAGGCATCGGAGATTACATTGTCCGAGAACCTATTATAGATATAAGGTATTGAAGTGAGTGACGAGTATCGCTGAATTGTTGCATTGTCTCCGGCCTCTTGCCAACGACCCAACACCACATTTGGTTGATTGGAAAGCATTCCGGGACTGGAAAATGACTTCATATAATTACTCCCGGTTTGATTAACGAATTGGAAGAAAATGTCCAGTTGTACCCTTCCGAAACGGATGTGATTGTTTATGCCTCCATAGTAGCTTTGTGCGATCTCTTTTAAAAACAGCCCATCCTCGTCAATAGAAACACTGCCATCTTCATTCACATCGGCAAAGGTGTAAGAACCGGTGGTCGGATCAACCCCATTGGATTGAAGCGTGCGCTTCAAGAACAATGAACTACCTTCCTTGTAAATATTATTGTATGCCGGAAAAGCATCAAGGTTCGGGAATTCTATCAACCTGTTTTTCGGAATCGTAACATTGAAAGTTGTTAGCCACTCAAATCGGCTGTGCTTCATATTGACCGTGTTGATTTGCAGTTCCCACCCCTTGTTCTCTACGGTTGCAGGTAAATTGAATTGCACACTGGATTGGCCGGTGATGACTGGCAGAGGTAAGCCCACCAACTGATTTGAGGATCGGTTCTTGTACCAACTTGCTGAAAAAGTAATTGCATCCTTAATAAAGCCAAGTTCAATACCGAGTTCGAGTTTTCTATTTGTCTCCCATGAATAGTCTGGATTGGCTAATCGGGATATTACCAATCCACTATTGTCGTTGTAAGGATAAGTAGTTGACAAATAAGAGTTGAGATATTGATAGTTACCGATGGCATCACTACCTGTGCTTCCATAACTTGAGCGTAGCTTCCCGAAGCTTAAAAAAGGTAGCCCGCTTTTGATAAAGTTTTGGTTTGAAAAAATCCAAGCAAGGCCTATCGCTCCAAAATTGCCAAACTGTTTTCCGGGACCGAAACGACTGGAGCCATCTCTTCGTCCAGTTAAATTCACAATGTATTTTTCCTTCCAGATGTAGTTTGCCCGACCAAAGATGGCAGCATAACGGTACTGCGAGTAGTTAGAACTAGCAACATTCACGTCCGTGGCGGCAAGAATATTTTCCAGCAAGGCATCACTTGTGTAACCGGTTGCTTGAATTGTTTCACCCTCTTGAATAGATTCCTGGAATGTGGTGCCCATCAGGATACTAAGATTTCCCTGACCGATTTCTTTGAAGTAATCGAGCTGTGGTTCAACAATCCACGTTTCAATAAAGGCATTACCGAAATTTGATGAACCGGTTTGAGTGGATAGAAATTGAGGTGGTATTGCGCTTAACGGATTTGTTGATATCTCCTTCACCGCCATTCGCGTATAGCCAACACTTGTTTTCGCATGAAGCCCAGGAATAATCTGATAACTCAGCAAAGTACTCGTTACCAGATTATCGGTGTTGTTAGTGTATTTCCTCTCAAGGTGTGCCAGCGGGTTCTGTATTATCGAATTCTTCCAATCCCAATTGATCTTTTTGGATGGATCGTAGAGAGCAGGTGCATTCGGAGGCAATGTAATGGCAATGCCCGTTAAGTCCTGACTGTAGAGATTATTGGAACCTCCTGTGTAATTGGCCGATACATTGAATTTGAACTTGCCATTAGATGATGTGTGATTTACATTCAGAGACCCTGAAAATCGTTGAAAATAAAAATTGCCGGGAAACACCGTGGTTTCCTTATAGTAACCGCTGCTAAATGAGAACTGTGTGTTCGCATTGCCGCCAGAAACCGAAAGCGATGTGTTGATGGTATTGGCTGTTCCACCAATCAATTCTTTTTGCCAATCTGTATACCGCGTAGTATCCCATACCAAAATATCTGGAGCCCTCAAAGTCGTCATCAAACGATTGTCATTCTTAAAAGCCTCCTTTCGCATTTCGACATATTGTGGCGTGTTTAGGAGATCCATTTTTGATGCTATCCTTCCAACACCGGAGAGAAAAGTAAAGTCAACTTTGGTTCTTCCGGACTTGCCCTTTTTGGTGGTAATCAACACTACACCATTGGCGCCCCTTGAACCATAAACGGCCGTTGCATCTGCATCCTTGAGAACTTCAATACTTTCGATATCATTAGGGTTTATGGCGGCTAAAGGATTGCCTATGCCAACAATAGTCCTTCCTACCGATGTCAGGGAAGTTGACGTGAATGGAACTCCGTCAATGATGTAAAGCGGATCGTTGCCTTCGTCACGCAAGCTGTTACGACCCCTGATTTGAATATTGAATCCTCCACCCGGCACACCTGTACTCTGCTGTACATAAACCCCCGGCATCCTTCCCTGTAATGCCTGTAGGGGATTATTCACAGGCTGCTTTTGTATCTCTTCAGAGGTAACCCGGCTAATATTTCCTGTACGCTCCTGATCCTTTACTTCCCAGTACCCGGCATTGACTACTACTTCATTAAGGCTTTGAACATCCTCCATCATGGACACATCAATAACCGATCTTCCGCTTACCATAATTTCTACTGCTCCATACCCAATGAATGAAAAAACAAGTATGTCATTGTCTTCGGCACTCAGGCTGTATTTTCCGGTGGCATCGGTTGTTGTTCCATTCAATGTTCCTTTTACGAGCACGTTCACACCCGCCATCGGAGCCTGGGTAGATGCTTCGGTAACCGTACCGGTTATTTGAATCAGCGCACGATGCGCACTACCATTAGTACCTTCATGAACTGAGGACTGTTCTTTGTTGCCCTCACCGTTAGCCTTCTTTAGCGTAATGGCCGCTTCCTTTTCATGCACCTTGTACGATATTTTGCGCGGTGCCAGCAACTCATCCAACGCTTCGCGTAGTGTGCGCTTGTCAATTTTGAGCGACACGTTCGGTTCATCCTGCAACTGGTTGATGCTGTAAGCGAATTTTACTTTCGCAATAGCTTCAATTTCGTGCAAGGCTTTTTCAAACGGCAAATCGGTAATGCTGATGGATACTTCCCTGTCCAACAGTTGCGCGTAGTTAGTGTGGGCTATTGTAACTCCGCATAGGGTGATGGCTATTATTCCCTGAACCGCACATATTTTCATAACCTTCCAAAGTTTTGCGGTAAAACTTTTTTTCATAACTTTCATTGTTTTGTTCTGGTTTCGTTAACTGAAATAAGACAAAGCAACCTCGCATCAACCCCGGCAAAGGGTTGTGTCACAGCAGAGGTCAATAAGCAGGAGTGGTCGAATCACTCCTGTTTTATTTTAGGTGGAATCGAAATGTGGGGGGAGACTCAGTTTCATAGTTAATCAGGTTTAGGGTTCTTACTTACATCCCGTACCGGTAATCGTTACGGTATTATCTTTGATGGAGTAGGTTACGTCCAACACTTCGGTAATCAACTGCAATGATTTTTCCAGCGATTGATCGGTGAAGTCCGCAGTAATCTGGCAGTCGCGTATGTTCTTGTCAGATAGTTTTACGGATACATTGAACTTGCTTTCTATCCGCTCGATCACATCATCCATTCTATTGTTTGTGAATTGCATGTTGTAGTCTGTGTTCTTGGTGATCGTGGCAATCTCTTCCTGGTTTGGTGAAAGTTTTTCAAACTCTCCATTGCTTTTGTAGATCACTTTTTCCTGCGGTAATACGTCAATCCCTTCGGTGTTTGCCGGGGAGGAGAGGTTTACTTTTCCGGTGAGTACGGTTAACTCCACATGCTCCGGGTTTGTTTTGATGCTAAAACTCGTGCCCAGTACTTTTACTTTTACATCGCCACACTGAACAATGAACGGATGATTGGCATCTTTCACTACTTCAAACAGCGCCTCGCCTTCAAACGTGGTATAATGCGCTCCATCATTTTGCTTCTCGTAGTACATCACTTTACTATCACCATGCATCCACACCAGTGACCCGTCATTAAGAATGATTTTTTCAATGCCATTTTTGGATACCACTTCGAGTTGGTTTTCAGGTGATGCTGTGAAGTACCACGCGGTGTATGATACGAGTGAAACAATCACCAGCGATGCCGCGATCCGCAACATCCAGCGGTCAAGACGCGCTTTTCGCTTCGGGCGCAAAGCGACCACATCATCAACCGTGGTCTGGTTGCTGGTGAGTTTTTGGAATATCCGGGCTTCGTCCTCGTCACTCAATTCCAGGTCGGTGTTATCTTCGGTCTTCATCACTTCGAGCCAGGCTTCTATTTTTTTTCGTTCTTGTTCGGAGACTTTCCCCGTAACATAACGCTCCATTAATTGGTCAAAATCTGATTTTTGCATGGGCAACCGTGGTTTTATAACGTATCTACTAATTTAAGCAAGGGTTTGCCTCTTTACATTAAAAAGTGACGGTATCTGAGCCTTTACGTATTCTGGCGAAGGCTTAATAAAAGGCTAAATGGAAAGGATTTTATTCTGCCGGTTTGTAAATCTTATCGTAGGAGGCTCGCAGGTGACTGAAGGCCTTGAATATATATAGTTCGGCAGTCCGTTTATTGATGTTCATGCGGCTGGCAATCTCCCCGTTTGATAAGTTTTCGGTGATGCGCAACCTGATGGCCTCCTGGCATCGCTCCGGAAGGCCATCGAGATTTTGAAGAAGTCTTGCATGCACCGCTTCCGGGTCATGGCTCTGTTCGGCCTCCAGCATGTCGTACTCTGTTTCAAATGCCGTGTAGTGTTCAACAAATTTCCGCTTCACATCGCGGTGGCTGAAAGAGCGGATAATCATGTACCGGATAGAGGTAAACAGATAGTGCCTGAGCGAGGTGATGTTTAGCGACTCTCTTCTTGACAGGAGCGACTCAAAAACATCGTGCACCATTTCTTCACAGTCTTCTTTTGCTTGTACGCTCTTTCGCGCATAGCGGTATAGGTCTTTGGCATAGCGGTGATAGATCACCTCAAACGCCCGCTGATCGCCCAGTTTGAACAGGTCCACCAGTTCCGTATCCATATGGTTGTGATACGGGTTCACGACTTGGCAAAAGTTGGGTGAAAACAAAAGTCCATGCGCTGGAAGGCGAAACCAGGCATGGACCATATGGGCTCCTTATAAATACTTCTTAACAGGAGTTGCGCAACAAATATACGAAAACACCCGCGCAAGGCGAGTGTTGAACCGGAAGGAGTAGAAATAAGTGCGGGGCTTTGCTTACCGTCATTACTGAGGCCTGAGAAAATGCCCGGGTACGCCAATAAGCAGGGAGCACCCGCACTTAATGCGGTGAATATCTTGGAGGTTTGTCCCATATCCCATTTTCTTCTGTTTCTCAGGCATCAGTAAATGAGATGGGAGACTTTTTGGTGCCACTATTTCAAATATAGTGAATGGTCAGTTTATATACAAATTTGGTAATAAACTAACCATGTTATCCACGCAGTTTGAATGCGTGAAGAATAAGGACAAAGAGTTTCAAGTTGCATTTGGCAGGCATCTAAAAAAATTAAGGAATGACCGCGATTGGTCGCAAGGCCAACTGGCTGCATTCTTGAATATCGACAGCAATCAAATATCAAGGATTGAAAATGGACGACACGCTGTCAACATACATACCATAAGAGCGCTTGCTACGGCACTTGGCAAATACCCTGATGAATTACTTCGATTCGAATTTGATCACAAGCTAAATACAGACTTTGGTGCTGGCACTAAAAAGACTAAGCGTCCACAAACCACATTATCAATAATCAACCTGATCGGGACAGATTTTCTAAATTCACCAAAATCAGTGGGTCAGATCATTAAGCAATGTAAAAAGCTTTATAGTGCAAATCTAAGGAGTTCTGCGGTATCCGGAGTTCTTAAGAAGCTTGTAAGTGAGCGGAAGTTAAAAAGAGTCAAGTCTCAAAATAAAAAGTCAAAATATATGTATCAAAAGAGAGTGAAGTAGATATTACCTGATAGACTCGATTTTAGATGCGCACAAACCTTCAACAATTCTACTCATCGACTTTACTCGTTCAATGAGTTCAGCTAGTTCGCTACGGGTAATTTGATAATCTTTTTGCTTATAGCGAGCTTCAATATATCCTCGCTTAAGTAAATCAAAAAGATGTTCTTCTTGCTTGTCGCTCTCTGCCTTAAAAACTAGAAACAGTTCGTCAGAATAGGCCTTAGTCTTTTTCCGCAGCTTCCAAAGATTGTGTGTTTTAGGTTTGTAGCCAGTAAAAACCAATAGTAAGGAATAGTACAGACTTTCAGCCGCTTGATGTAGATTGAATGCACCAATTTTAAGATCGCCTTCACTCAGGCAAAAAGTAGCGACTTTCAAAAAGCCTTGACTTTCTGGATACCAAATATCAAAGTAGTCATTTGCCTTCTTCCTTTCTTCGGAAACAGTCAAAACGCGAGTCTCAACAAAATTCACCTTACCGGAATCAAAAAGGAGAATGCCTTCCTTCACAATATCGGCAAAGAAATACTGGCCCCAGGCAAGCCCCTCGTTAATGTAGTCAATCTCGTGTATCTCAAGGTTTACCGGTGGGTTGAAATGATCAACCCTATCCATAATCTTGCTTTCCTGCACGTAAGTCTTCTCGGGATTGTCCTTGGTCACCACTAAGAAATCATAGTCGCTGATATACTCGTGGATGATACCGTCTTTGGTTTGGTAGCGGTGCTCCACCTGCGTGCCCTTTGCGTGGCTGCCAAACAAAATAATTTTCTCAGGACTCACTACCTCCTGGATAATGTCCACAATACGCCTGATCTCGTATTGCTTGTTTTCGGAAAGATGGGTAAGGGAGGTTTTCATACGCTAAAACTTAAAATTTCTTTTCGATTCTCTGAATACATCATCAAATTTCGGCAGTTCGTCCATTTGGTTTTCCAATTTCCTTTCCCAGTCTTTTTTAAAGTTCTTTTCCTTGGCCAATACTTTTTCTTCCAACTTCGTAGGATCGTGCTTTTTGTTGGTGGCTTTTCGCTCAAACTCGCCACGGCAGTCTTTGGGTTTAAGTCCATCGTGCTCGGTCAGGTACCAGAAGTCGTAAAGATCTCTTGGCTCGGTACGCCCCATCAAGGCGGCCATTTTTTCTATCAACACTTCCGGAAGCGAATAGCACTGTAACAAAAAAGAATCCGGGGGCAAGTCGGAGTACGTGATAATCAAAGGCTTTGTTTCGATTTCAAATTCCAGTATTTCTCCGCGTGTGATATCGATCTTGATATCGCGACTGTCGATATTTGCCTGAAGCGGCCCTACATAATTTACGTAAAACACAAGGCTTCCGCTTTCGTGCTCACCATGTTCTTTGAATTTCAGCGAAATGTTGGCTTCCTGTTTCACGAACGCATATATCTTTTCGAATTCTTTGAGCAATTCCTGGTTGGTAATTTTTTCATCTATAAGGGTGAAGTCAAGGTCTTCCGAGAACCTGTAGTCTTCAAAGTAAATTTTCTTCAATACGGTGCCGCCCTTAAACACAAGGCTCTTGAAAAGTAATTCATTCTTTGAGATGCCATAGAGAATCCACGATAGAACGTAATCTTTTTCCACCTGGGTATCTTTCAGTTTGTATTTGGCCGCTGCCGCGCTCAATTCTTTTGTCTTTATCATTTCAACTAAATATGGGTGATAAAATATCAGAAAGTTCCATGTTTTGCCGCACGTACCAGATGCCGTTCATCTTTCCTTTTTTCTCGTACGAGGGTTCCAGCAAAATGTACGTGGGCGTTATCATGGCATGGAGCTTACCTGATATGGGATTGTTAATTTTAAGTAACTCCAGCAGGAATCCGAGCCGTTTAATTACCGACTGAGCCTTAAATCGTTCGCAATAATTCAGAAGCTTTTGGTAATCAATTTTTTCCCGCGACTTATAGAGTGCCTTGGCAATTTCACTAATACCACCCGCATAGTCAGGTTTATAAAGGCAATCGATGAAGGTCTTTTCAAGATCGGAACAGGTGGCCTTGTTGAAACTATCAACCCACAGTTCGGATGCTCCAAAATAATGGTTATGGTTATGGTATATAAACTGAAACTTGTGTCCTTTTATTTTTACGGATGACGGCTTGACCTGCCTGTTCACCACCACCTGTTCTCTGAACGAAGGCTGCGTGATAAGGCTGTGAAGTTCCAGCGCGCTGTAATAGCCGATATAATATTCGACATTTCCGGTAAGATATTTCACTACCAGGTGCGTGTTTGGAAAATAGGTATTAGGGTCCTGATCATACGGAATAATCCAATAGACTCCCTCTTTGAGTCTTAGCAAGAGCCCGCGTTTAACCATGCCGCTAAGCAGTTTTTTGGTTGCCTCTCGGGTTGAACTTTTAAGCACCTCGGCAGCTTCCTGAAGGGTAAATGCCGGCCGGCCAGCGTCATTAAAATGCCGTAGGAGTACCGACCCCTGGGTAAGCAGTGTTTTCGTTTGAATATTTGCCGGGTTGCTATATTTCATATATTAATAGGGACTTTTTAGGTCTCTAAACGGATACGAAATATAATTAAAGAATATTTTGTATCCAAATAGGGACTCAATAGATCTCTGAGCGGATATGAAATATAGTAAAACTGAAATAACCCAGTTATCAGGTAGATAGTGGATTTTAGTAGTCGCGATATGCACCGGAAAAACTAAATTCAAGATATGAACACGATAATAATACTCGGTATTGTCTGCCTGTTCCTGTCTATCGCGATGTACATCGTTGTAGCCAGGCGGAAATTCTACCGCAGAAATCAAAGCGGCATTGAAACGTTCCGGACATTTACAAGTTCAGTACTCACTCCTCTGGGTGAAAGGATTCTTAAACTCGTAAGTTTTATATTGTTCATCGCTGGCCTCTTCTTGTTTGTTGTCTGGTATTTTGCCAATCCGCAACTGTTATTACTTCTTTGAAATCTGCCCCCGAAAAACGGAGGCATCACAGAACATTTTCCTATATTAGAATTCCAAGTAAAACACATCCCACATGGCTAAGACTCCTAAGAATCACAGTAAAGAATGGACATCAACAGATAAAAAGCAGTTCAATCAATTGGTAAAAGGAAATACCCCAACAGGCCTCATTGCTCATAAGTTAGGGCGGACTGAAAATTCCGTAAGACTGTTCGCAAGTAACAACAGCATCTCACTGAAACCAACAAACCAATCTCCCTACAACAGGAAGAAAAAGTGAAATTGAACCAATTCATTAGCGGATAATGCCCGCGTTACTTTTTACCGACTGTACATGTCAGCAAATAATTTTATTAAATATTGGCGGAATACTCTTGCCGATGCAGCAAGGATTGAGATTAAGTTGGAAGGAAAAGCACTCTTTCTAAAGAACTGCACAGTGGATGTAGAGTCCGGTCAGGTGGCCATTCAACAGGCGAACCAACTTATTGATCGGGAAGAGCAGCGAATCAATTACGAAAAAGGAATCGAAAACAGAGAGCATGAAGACTGGCAATCACTCGATGAAGTACAAATTCTTATTTCATCTTTTCTTGTCAGCCCAATTCCCGAATACATCAAAATCGTAGGTGAAGAGGGCCCATTCTATCCTTTTTGGATTAAAGCGATATTAAACCGGCAAGGAAATCTCCGTCCTGATGACGATACCTTTCCCTATATTCCTCGGGTGCACCTTGAGCCGCAGATAAATGAAAAGGTAAATTTTATTTTTTCAGATGTCGATACCATCGATAAGGTGTATGCCGATGCATTTACAGAAAAGAGTTGGCCGCAATATTGGGATTATCTAAAATCAATTTTTAAGGAATCCACCGGACAGCCGCTTGAAAGTTACAAGCCAGAAAATTTCCTGGTCTCGCAGGAAAATACAATTGTTATTAACAACATCATCAGGAACCCTGCTGATGGCATCATTCAATTGTATGATTTCCTACTTAAAAGCGAAAAGACTCCTCGTTTATTACACAATATCTGTAGTCGGCAAGAAGAGCCATTGAAACCACTTCTTTCAATCGAAGATTTTGAAGCCGCATCGCTAAATCATTTGGGCCAAATGGGACATGAACACCCTTTGTCGGTTTCGCAACGAAGAAGTTTGTATCACTTCAATACATTAAAGGATGGCAGCATTCTGGCCGTGAATGGACCACCCGGAACAGGCAAAACCACCCTGCTTCAAAGCATTGTTGCCAATGAAGTGGTGTTAAGCGCAATAGAGGGCGACAGGCCAAGAATCATAGTAGCCTGTTCAACAAATAACCAGGCCGTAACCAACATTATCGACAGCTTTCGTA
The DNA here is from genome assembly GCA_020063545.1 of Cytophagales bacterium. GTDB lineage: Bacteria > Bacteroidota > Bacteroidia > Cytophagales > Cyclobacteriaceae > UBA2336. The sequence goes on along the minus strand of JAGUUF010000224.1, from coordinate 552 downwards.
ATGTAAAAGCGCGACAAGGAATTCTCTATAAAAGATGGATACCAGAGATTACCAGTTTTGGCCTTTATCTTCCGAGCAAATCAAAGAATATCGATCCAAAGGTCATTTACTATAAGGGACTTTTTGATGAAGGGATTCATAAGAAGATCGAGAATCATGCATTTGTTGACGAAGCAAGGAAAGTTTATTGTCAGAATTTCTTCGAGCACACAGGTTTGGCAAGTACGGTCAATGAAATCGTTGAATACTTGCAGGATGAACTCAAGCAGCGCAATGGCAATTTAATTCATGGTGTGGAACTTTGGCGAAAGTTTAAAAGCATACCGAATCAGATCAGACTGCTCGGGGCGGATAATAGTAATCTTTTTTCCGGTGGTACGCTGAATATTTCTGCACTCAGTGGAATTGAAGATAATCTGCTTGAATTGGAAAAGAAGTTTAGCAGTTACCTCGATACGGAATCCATCTGGATAAAGATGTTCTCCTTTTTCAAGTTCGTTAAGGAAAAACGGGCTACAAGACTGAAGCAAATATTCAGAGAATGCCTGGTTG
>JAGUUF010000359.1 GCA_020063545.1 Cytophagales bacterium | reverse complement strand
CTATTCAGCCAATATGGGGCTTACCATTGTAGCCGGAAAATTTTTCATCGAAGAAGCAGGTGAGTCGAACCGGAATTTCATCGTATTAAATGAAACTGCAGTGAAAGCCTTTCATTTTGATTCTCCTGCTGATGCACTGGGTGAGGTTTTGATAATGAAGAGCGATTCATCGCAAAAACAGATTATTGGTGTTGTAAAGGATTATCACCATGAACTATTTGCGGAACGCCTTGAACCGCTCGGTTTGCTGTACAACGCAGACGAGTTTAAGCTTTTGCAGGTAAGCTATTCAGGCAGCTTTGAAGACGCGGTTAAGAGTACCGAACAAGCCTGGTCAGTTGTAAATCCCGGACTTAAAGTAGAAGTGAAAGATTTTGAAGCAGAAATGGGCAAACTTTTCGATATCGTATTTGGAACGTTGATTAAGCTGCTTGGTTTTATCGCTTTTCTGGCCATTAGCATTTCATGTCTCGGCCTCTTGGGAATGGCGACCTATTCCATTGAATCACGAAAGAAGGAAATAGCAATGCGTAAGATTTTGGGAGTTACCAATGGATCGCTGGTCTATACGTTATCTAAAGGTTATCTGATTATTCTTCTCCTTTCCCTGGCAATAGCAGTACCCGCTGCATATTTTCTGAATACATTCTGGCTTGAAAATCTGGCCTATCATGTAACCGTGGATTTTTTCACGGTCAGTCTTGGCGTACTTATCCTGGCGTTCTTTGGCTTGTTCACCATAGGCTCGCAAACGGTGCAGGCTACCTGGGTTAATCCGGTCGAAAATCTAAAATCAGAATAAGCAACCTTCACAACAAATTGATCATCATAATAAATAAATCACTATGCTTCGTAATTACATAACCGTTGCCGTTCGCAACATCTTAAAGTACAAGTTCTTTTCGTTTATCAACATCATCGGCCTGGTCATCGGCATGACCTGCTGCCTGCTGATTTTTGTTTATGTGAAAGAGGAGCTTAGTTACGACAAATTTCATCGTGACTATGAAAACCTGTACCGTATCGGGTTGCAGGGTAAAATTGCCGGGCAGGAAATCTTCACTACCAACTCATGCATCCCGCTGGGCCCTGCCATGAAATCCGATATTACCGGTGTGGAGGATTACATCAGGCTTATCCCGGCCACGGGCAGTTCGGGGCTGGCTTTCCGATACGAGGATAAGGTATTCACCGAACGCGATGTAATCTATGCTGATTCTAATTTTTTTACGTTTTTCAGTTTTGAACTTGTTGCCGGTGATGCAAAAGATGCGCTAAATGCACCCAACACGGTGGTGATTACGCAAAAACTTGCGGAAAAGTATTTCGGAAATGATGATCCACTCGGTAAAATTATAACCATCGGCAACGATAAGTGGCCGTGCAAGGTTACCGGGGTGGCCAGGGAAACGCCTTCAAATTCGCATTTTAAATTCAATGCCATCATCTCGTTTGCCACGGCCGAAAAACTTTTCTGGCCGGGGTGGACCGGCAACAGCATACAGACGTACATCCGAAAAAATGCGCTTACGCAACCTGCCGACATTGACAAACGACTTGACGACCTGGTGGCCATTCATGTTGGAAAGGAAGTAGAGGAAGGCTTAGGAATAAATTTTGAAGAGTTTAAGAAGCAGGGCGGTGTTTACAAGTACTTTGTTTACCCCGTTACCGACTCGCACTTATATTCATCCCTGCAGGATGGCTGGGAGCCCGGCAGCGAGATTAAATACATCTACATTTTTTCGGCCATCGGCATCTTTATACTGGTAATTGCCTGCATTAATTTTATGAACCTTTCAACGGCCCGTTCTGCCGGGCGCGCCAAGGAAGTGGGCCTGCGTAAAACACTTGGTTCGCAGCGTACACAGATGGTTTTCCAGTTTTTATCAGAATCATTTATCTATAGTGTTGTGGCCATTGTTATGGCGGTAGGCTTAAGCTACCTGTTGCTGCCCCAGTTTAACGAGCTGGCCGGTAAAAACCTAACGCTTGATGTTCTGCTGCATCCACAGTTTTTGGTTGCCGCCTTGCTGCTGGTAGTGTTCGTTGGCCTGATAGCGGGAAGTTACCCGGCTTTTTACCTTACCTCGTTTAATGCCGTTGAAGTGCTGAAGGGGAAAATCCGCTCGGGCATGAAGAGCAAAGGCGTGCGCAGCACCCTGGTGGTGGTTCAGTTTGCTATGGCTACGTTCCTGATCATTGCCACGGTAATTGTTTACAACCAGCTAACCTATATGCAAACCAAAAACCTGGGGCTGGATCAGCACCAGGTTATTAATATTGAGAATACCCGCAGGCTTGGCAACAACCGCGAGGCATTCCGCGACCAGGTTGAATCCATTGCCGGGGTGGTTAACTCCAGTTTCACCAACAACACGTTTCCCGGTGTAAACAATACCACCGTTTTCCGGGTGAAGGGACGGGATATGGACTACCTTTCAGGAACCTATCGGGCTGACTGGGATCACATCGATGTGCTTAAATTAAAGATCAAAGAGGGACGGTATTTCTCGCGCGATATGGCCAGCGACTCAACTGCTGCGGTAATTAATGAAGCAGCTGTTAAAGAACTGGCGCTTGATAATCCGATTGGCTCGGAGTTGATTGATTTTAACGGAGAAACACCGACAACCATTCAGGTTATCGGGGTAATTGAAGATTTTAACTTCGAATCGCTTAAGTCTAAAATCAGGCCGATGATCATACAGCTTACCGATGTGCACCGGAATTTGCTGGTACGGTACAATGGAAATCCCCAGGAGATACTTTCACAGATCGAAAATCGCTGGAAAACATTGGCCAATGGAGAGCCGTTTGAATACACCTTTCTTGACCAGGATTTTGATTCATTATTCAGGGCCGAAATGCGCCTGCTCGATATTTTTACCCTGCTTACTGGCTTAACCATATTTATTGCCTGCCTTGGCTTGTTTGCCCTTGCTGCGTTTACAACAGAGCAGCGCACAAAAGAAATTGGCATACGCAAAGCTATGGGAGCTTCTGTTTCCGGGCTGATGCTGCTGCTTTCTAAAGAGTTTGCCTGGCTGGTGGGGGTGGCTATTGTACCGGCCGCAGCGGCAGGATGGTATTTTTCAGCCACCTGGCTTAACGACTTTGCCTACCGGGTGGAGGTTAGCCCGGTGGTGTTTGTCGGAAGTGCACTGGTTACGCTGGCCATTGCCTTACTTACCGTATCATTTCATGCGGCAAAAGCTGCACGAAGCAACCCGGTAAACTCCTTGCGGTATGAATAATTGAATTTATATTGTGTAAGCTAAGGCGCTCATAATGAGCGCCTTTTGTTTTTCAATATTAAATTATTGTTAACGAGGTAACCTTGTACTAACAATTCCTTATTTTCAAAGCCCAATTCTATTTTATATGAACAAAGCCAAGGCCCTGAAAAAAGATCTGAAAAATAAATTCTCCGGTACATTAAAGGAGGTTGTCAGCAAAGAAGATCCAACCCCTTCAAAAAAGGTTAAAAAGCTGATTAAGAAGACATCTAAAAAACTTGCTGTAGCGGTGGCCGGTGATGCCAAAAAGGCCATGAAGAAGGCGGAGAAAGCCGAGCGCAAGGCCGAAAAGGCAGCCAAACCCAAGAAAGAAAAACGGGAGAAGCCCATCGAACTGGTGGTATAAGAGATACATCCTTAGCCTGAATGAAAAATCCTGCTATTTCCTGGCGGGATTTTTTTCTTTCAGCCATTCATAGATAACCACATTCATCAGGATGAGCAGCATTCCGTAAAAAACATCTTCAACCGGAATGGTACCCAGCCGTAAACCAAGGTTTTCGTCATTGTTGTACCATACCACTTCTTCTTCAATAAATGAACCGGTCAAAATTCCGTTGACGACAAAAAACGGAATCAGGATAACACCATAGGCAAGGTAGAATCGACCCATGTACCGGGGCCTTATCTTCAGCATTTGAAAGGCCAGGAAAATCCCAAGTGCAATAAAGGTTACACCGGTGTACCATTTTTCAATTTGGTACATTCCAATGAGCAACATCAGGATGATGATTACGCTGCTGATTAGTTCCTGGTGCGGAAACAGGTAATCTTTTTTGATGAGGTGCGTTAATGCGAAATAGGTGAACACGCAGGCATACGGAATGCAAACGAAGAAGAGCATTTCTTCCAGCGGTAAACTTCCAATATATAGTCCGCTGAGGTACCTCGGGTTAAAACCCCATACGCCAAGGCGGGTAAACCACTCGTCCCAGATGATAAAGAGGGCAGCCGTAATCAGTATGGCCGGAAACAGGTGCTTCCAGGTTTTGTAAAAAGGGGCAGGCTTGTAAAAACTGAACACCAGCGGAAGGCTGATGGAGGCAAGGTCAAGCGCCAGGTAAAGGTAGTGTTCGTTCAACGGCAGTTACTGGGTTTCCTGTCTTTCTTTCTTAAAGATAAACTGTTTCGGCTCGTATTTCTTTGGCGCATATAAAAATCCGAATGCCTCGCATCCCTCTTTAGTGTGTTTAGCGTGGTGTACATAGTGGGCGTGGATCATCCGCTGCAGGTATTTACTCCGCCTGGCGGGCCGCCACCGGATACGCTGGTGTACGATAATATCGTGAAAGACGAGGTAAAAAACACCATAGCAAAAAATACCCAGGCCCACGGCCAGGCCATAGGGGTTGTAGTTTACCAGGCTGAAGTAATAAAAGAGTGCAATGGATGGAAGGCTGAACACCACCGCAAACCAATCGTTTTTTTCAAGCGTGTGATCATGCACGGTGTGATGCGATTTGTGCCACACCCACAAAAAACCATGCATAACATACTTATGTGTAAACCAGGCTACACCTTCCCAAAACAGAAAGGTGCCTAACGTAATGAGGGAACAAATAATAATGGTGCCGATACTCATACTAACTCTGCCTTCTTATCGCTGAAAAACTTTTCCAGCACGCTGTAACGGTGCTCAAAAATACGATTTACCTCACGCTCCACAAACAACCGGTTGGCCAGCCTGCCGAGAGGGCCAAACGGGATGGCATAATTTACCTCATCGGTCATTTCAACGCCTCCATCCACTTCCCGAAAATGATGCTGGTGGTGCCAGAGGGCATAGGGGCCGAAGCGTTGCTCATCTATAAAGTAATGAGGCTCATGAACGTGCGTAATTTCGGTTGTCCAGCTCATGGGTATTCCGGGAAGCACCCGGATAACATACCGGATAATCTGGCCAGGGTACATTTTTGGGCCGCCCGACATGTACAGGATCTTGAACCCCATATGTTCCGGGGTGATTTTGGAAAGATTGGCCGGGTTAGAAAAAAATTCCCAGGCGGTCTCGATGGAGATTGGCAGAAATTGCGTTCGTTTCAAGTTGTAAATCTTCATATTGGTTTTAACAACCAAAACCGGACTATGTTATTTAGTTCAATTAAGAATTGAGTGCTGCCGGGTAGGCCTTCAATACCCGTTCGCGCGCAACGGCATGGTCAACAATCGGCTTCGGGTATTCGGCTGTGCCCAGTTCGGGCGCCCATTTTTTGATGTAGGTAAGTTCGGGATCAAATTTTTCCGTTTGCAGGTATGGGTTGAACACCCGGAAATAAGGCGCGGCATCACAACCCGATCCGGCTGCCCACTGCCAACCTCCATTGTTGGCGGCCAAATCAAAGTCGAGCAGTTTTTTTGCAAAGTAGGCTTCGCCCCAGCGCCAGTCGATCAGTAAATGCTTGGTGAGAAAGCTGGCCACTATCATGCGAACCCGGTTATGCATGAAGCCGGTAGCATTGAGTTCGCGCATGCCCGCATCTACAATGGGGTAGCCTGTTCTTCCTTCGCACCAGGCTTTAAATTCCTTCGGATCGTTTCGCCAGGCTATCCGGTCGTAAGCAGGTTTAAATGCTTTTGTTTCCACATGCGGAAAATGCCAGAGTATCATGTGGTAGAAGTCGCGCCAGATAAGTTCGTTCAGCCACTTCTCATTTTTCTTAAGCGCAACCTGTACCAGCGTTCGGATGCTAACCCTTCCGAAGCGCAGGTGCACGCTTAGCCGCGAAGTGCCGTCAATGCCGGGTATATCCCGCTGCAGGTGGTATTTTTCAATTACCAATTGTTTGATCTTCCGTTCAGGGAAGGCCATGCCGGTTCTTGAAAACCCGATGGCGCCAAGGTCGGGAAGGGGAAGGGGATTTATTTTCAGCAGGCTGCTGAAATATTTTTCGACCGGATAGGATTTAACGTAAAAACTGTTCAGCGTGGTTTTCCACTTTTTGCTGTACGGTGTATAAACCGTATAGGGTGTTCCATCGTCTTTGATGATCTCAGCCTTCTCAAAGATGACGATGTCTTTAAAGGACGAAAGCCGGCTTCCTTTCTTTTCGAGTATTTTTTTTACCTGTGCATCGCGGTTGTTGCCGTAGGGCTCGTAATCGTGGTTGGTATAAACGGCTTTTGGATTTAACCTTTTAAAAATTTCAACGGGGTTGCCATGAAATACAGCCAGCGAACTGCCGAGTTTTTCCAGTTCGGTTTTAACCTGTTGCAGGGCCTGGTGTATGAATTCTACCCGCGCATCTTTTTCATCGTCAAGGTTATCCAGTATTTCGGTATCGAAGATAAATACCGGTAACACGCTTGTATTTTCTTTAAGCGCATAGTACAACCCGGCATTATCCTGCAGGCGTAAATCGCGCCTGAACCAGAAGAGCGTTACCGTTTCGTTAATGGCTGTTGCTGCGATTTTATTTTCGAAGCGCTTCAATTTCCTTTTCCAGTTTATCGATGGCTTCCATTTTCACCGCGTACAGTTTGAGATCACCTGAACGCTGGATGTGCATGGCTTCTTCCAGTAATTTTTTCCGCTTGTTTTCCAGTTGCTTCACCGGATCTTTTTTGAATAATGAAAACATGATGATTGGTTTTCACTTTAAACAAGATCGCAACCGGATTGTTCCTGCATGCTGATCAGACAGCCGCTGCTTTGTACAGTTGAGGATGGTTGACGATCAGTTTGAACCAATGGGTAAAGTTTTCAGGTTCCCGGTTCATTTTGTCTTTCAGCTCGGGTAGGCTGATGTATTGCCAGTCCTGGGCTTCATCAGGGTTAATGTCCGGTTCTCCGTCAAAGGTTGCTGTCAGCACATGATCGAGTTCATGCTCAATCAGTCCGCCATCCAGTTTAGTGCGGTAGATGAAGGAATATGAACGGCTTGGCCGCAAGTCAAGCCCCATTTCTTCCTTCAGCCTGCGTTTGGCGGCCGCTTCAACCTGCTCGCCCGGCCGGGGGTGGCTGCAGCAGGTGTTGGTCCATAAGCCTGCGCTGTGGTATTTGCAGTCGGCCCGTTTTTGAATCAGCATTTCGCCTTTTGTGTTGAACACGAGCACGGAAAAAGCCCGGTGTAAAACACCCTTGCGGTGGGCCTCCATTTTTTCCATGGTGCCCAGTTCGTTGTCGTGCTCATCAACCAGAATTACGTGTTCCATTACAGGAGATTGAATTGATGTTTTACATACGAGTAAGCCAACAGGCGTGCTTTATGGCGGTTACGTATGCGGATGCGGCTTTCCATTACTTTTTCGTAGGGCGTATTCTGAATTTTCCTGAACAAGGCCACATAGTAAACGTACGCAACATAAACACCGAAGCGCGATGATTTGGGGAGCAGTTTAATCCCGGTAAGGGCATGGTCGAAATCGGCCCGGATGCTCGCCTCAATATGCCGCTTTTGTTCCTCGTTAAAGTGGTTGAAATCAAGGTTTGGAAAATAGGTTCGGCCCATGTGCTTGTAATCGGCCTGCAAATCGCGCAGGAAGTTTACTTTCTGAAAAGCCGAGCCGAGGCTCATGGCATAGGGTTTCAGTTGTTCATACAGGCCATTCTCGCCATTTACGAAAACGCGCAGGCACATCAGCCCAACCACTTCGGCCGAACCGAGGATATATTCTTTCAGTCCGTGCTCATCGTACGATTTCCGGTTAAGGTCCATTTCCATGCTGCGCAAAAACAAATCAATGGATGACCGGTCGATGTTATACATCCGCACGGTGTTTTGAAAACTGTTCAGAATAGGGTTGAGGCTTATACCGTCATGCAGGGCCTGGTAGGTTTCCTGTTTAAAGCGGGCGAGCAAATCAGCCTTATTGTATTGGTGGAAAGAATCTACAATTTCATCGGCAAAGCGAACAAAACCATAAATGGAATAAATCGGGTTGCGCAATTCCTTTTTCAGGCACAGGATGCCCAGCGAAAATGAAGTGCTGTAGGCCCGCGTGGTAAGCCGGCTGCAGCGCAACGAAACCTTGTCGTAGAGTTCCTTCATCGGGTTACTAATTATGCTTCAGAGGTTGCTTGTTTTATCAGTTCTCCGGCAACTACCTGCCCGCTGATGATGCTGGGCGGCACCCCCGGCCCCGGTACGGTTAGCTGCCCGGTATAAAACAAATTGTTCACCTTTTTGTTTTTGATAGCCGGCTTCAGGTTAGCCGTTTGCCGCAGCGTGTTGGCCAGTCCGTAGGCATTGCCTTTAAACGCATTATAGTCGGCCGTAAAATCATTGTGTGCGTAGCTGCGGTTGAATACAATATTTTCTTTTAAGGATTGCCCCGTAAGCTTTTCAAGCCGTTCGATAATCAGGTTGAAATATTTTTCGCGGGTTTGTGCCGTATCGGGCAAACCGGGTGCAACCGGCATCAGGATCATCAGGTTTTCATGGCCTGCCGGGGCCACAGTCGGGTCGGTTTTGGATGTGCAGCTGATGTAAAACTGTGGGCTGGTTGGCCATTGCGGGCGTTCATAAATTTCTTCGGCATGCCTCCCGAAATCCTGGTCGAAAAACAAGGTATGGTGCAGCAGGCCGTTAAGTTTTTTATTGATGCCGAGGTAAAAGATAAGGCTGGAAGGCGCCAGGGTACGGCTGTTCCAATAGGCCTGTGTGTAGCGCCTGAATTTTTCGGGCAGTAACGTCTGTTCAACGTGGTGGTAATCTGCACCGGCAACAATAAAATCAAACGCACGGAAGCGGTCGTTCACGATTAACCCCTTTGCTTTAACCGCGTTTAGTTCAAGTTGCTGTACCGTGCTGTTAAATTCAAATTTCACGCCCAGTGAGGTAGCCAGTTGTACCATCCCTTCAATAATTTTATTCATGCCGCCCTGCGGGTACCAGGTGCCCAGCGCCATGTCGGCATAGTTCATCAGGCTGTACAGGGCAGGCGTGTTTTGCGGGGTTGCGCCCAGAAACAATACCGGGAATTCAAGCAGCTGAATGAGTTTTTTCTCTTTAAAATATTTCCGGATGTAGGTTGAAATGGATTGAAACACATGCAGCCTGAACACACCGGTCAGTACTTTCGGATCGGCAAGTTCCAGCAGCGACTGCCCGGGCTTGTACACCAGTTTGTTGATGCCGAGTTCGTATTTGAATTTCCCCTCGTCAAGAAATTTCAGGAAGTTTTTGCTGCTGCCCGGTTCCAGTTTTTCAAACAGGGCGCACAGCGCCTCAATGCCTGCCGGAACGTCCAGTTGGTCATCGGCCGAGTAATAAATGCGGTAGGAGGGGTTCAACCGTTCAAGGGTGTAGTAGTCGGATGGTTTTTTGCCGAAGGCGGCAAAAAATTTTTCAAATACATCGGGCATCCAGTACCAGCTGGGGCCCATGTCGAAGGTAAAGCCCTGCGCTTCAAACTTGCGTGCGCGGCCTCCCGGTGTGCTGTTCTTTTCAAATACCGTTACCGTAAAGCCTGCCTTTGCCAGGTGGCAGGCGGCTGATAGTCCTGAAAAGCCCGAACCGATTACGGCAACCGTTTTCATGCTGTTATTTGCTTGCACGAGTGGCTAAGATAATCAATAACCCGCCAACCGGCTTTGTATTTCTTTTCGTGCATGAAAAATCCGGTTCTTCACCGTGCCGATGGGGATGCCGAGGTGTTCGGCAATTTCATGGTACTTGTAACCGGAGGTGTGCATCTTAAACGGAACCAGCAATTCTTCGCGAAGCTGGTTTATATGGTTCCAGATGTCTTTGTATTCATACGTTGAGCCCGGGCTGTTAAACGTGTGGGTGTCTTCCACATTCAGGTAATACAATTCTTTGGTGTCATCGTGCGAGGTTTTTGCTCGCTGGTTTTTGCGGTAGTTGTTAATGAAGGTGTTGCGCATAATGGTGAACAGCCAGCCTTTCAGGTTGGTGTCTTCCCTGAACTTGTTGCGGTAGGTCAGGGCTTTCAGGATGGTATCCTGAACCAGGTCGTTCGATTCTTCGCGGTTGGTGGTAAACCTGCGGGTAAACGCTTTCAGCGTGCTCCGCAAACCGGCTATCTGGTAGTCAAATTCGAGGGTTGACATGGCTAAAACTGTTTAATGATTTACTTAAAATGTTAAACAATCTTAGCAAGCTTTACGCGATTTCTGGCTTAAAGTAAAGGTTTGTTCAATGGATAAGTTGCGGAATACGGTTTCCGGGTGGTTTTAAACCGGTCGATTAAACAAACCCTTCATTGTACCCCGTCCAGCGCACCAGCCAGTTCGGTCGACTTATATATAATCCTGAAATTCCGGGGCACAATAAAGGCCGTATTTCTCAGGTTGTTGCCCGATGCAATAATGGTGGCACCGGCAAATTCGTGGGCCATTTTCTCCACGTATGCTTTTACCTGCGGGGCGGCCGGTGTGGATACAAAAGCGGTGATGATGAATTGCGGCTTGTGGATTTCATATACGGCCTTCAGGTCGGCAAACGGCACCGATTGCCCCAGGTAGTATGTGTAAATTCCTTTGCTGCGTGCGATGTAGTTAAAAAAGAGTAATCCAAACTCGTGGAACTCGCCTTCGGGCAGAAACAGGATGGCCTTTCGGCCGGATTTGGATGGAACCGGCAGCGAAGCGCAGGCCATAATCAATTGCTGTCGGATAAGATTGGAGATGAAATGCTCCTGTGCAGGGTTTACCGTGCCGGCCTGCCACAACACCCCGATTTTTTCGAGGAAGGGGTAAATGGTTTCGGTAATGGTTCGTTCAAAACCGTACCGCTTCGATAAGCGCGAAACGATTTCGTTAAACTTCTCCTCGTCCATGTCAACCATGGCAACCACCAGTTGGTCTATGTAAATCTCGTTTGGCGATTTCTGGTCGCTCAGTTCTTTAATCTTCAGGCTTATTTGCTCGGGTGTCATCCGGGCTATTTGCGAAATGCGCAGGCCGTGGTTATTGAGCAGGGCCACATTAATGATGCGTTTCAGGTCTTCATCGGAGTAAAGCCTGATGTTGGTGCCGGTGCGCTGGGGCGCAACAATGTGGTGGCGCTTTTCCCAGATGCGGATGGTATGCGCTTTAATGCCCGACAGTTTTTCGAGTTCCTTAATGGAGTACTGGCCCATAACCGCTTAAAACACCGGCAACGAAATATTGTTTAAATCCGGTTTCCGAAAAGTAGCGAAAAACTACCTTGTGCCATGAAGCATGCCGACTTAATCAGCAAAGCAGAAGCCTGGTTTCGGTCAAAAGGGTGGAAGCCCTTTCCGTTCCAGGCTGAAGCATGGCAGGCCTTCCTGGGCGGACAAAGCGGGTTGGTAAATGCACCTACCGGCAGCGGCAAAACCTATTCGCTGGTGGTGCCAATCCTGCTGGAGTTTATGGCGCAGCATGCTGATTTCAGCAAGCGAAGCAACAATGGGGTGCAGGCTATCTGGATTACGCCCATCCGGGCGCTGGCAAAGGAGATTGAACTTTCGGCTAACCGGGCTATTGCCGGACTCGGATTGAACTGGAAAACAGGCGTACGCTCGGGCGATACTTCGGGCAAAGAGCGGGAGCGCCAAAAATCAATGCCGCCCGAATTTTTGATCATCACACCCGAAAGTTTGCACCTGCTGCTGGCGCAAAAAGGCTATGCCGGTTTTTTCAGGAACCTGAAAACTGTTGTAGCTGACGAGTGGCATG
>JAGUUF010000379.1 GCA_020063545.1 Cytophagales bacterium | reverse complement strand
GTTTTCACTGTCGTTTGATTTTTCGCAGGTTGACAACGGGTGGACTGGCGATTTTGCGGACTATCCGCAGGGCGATTCGGTTACCTACGAACTTGTTTTCAGGCACGATACCCTGCCCCCTAACCTGAACAGCAACGGTACCCTTAAGGCCTTGATGTTATCGGGCAATAATATGAGTGACGATCTGTTCATGTTCGTCAAAAAGAAAATCACCGGCTTAAAACCAAACACGGTTTACAACATCCTGTTCAACATCCGGCTGGTATCGAATGCACCAACCGGTGCAATTGGCATTGGCGGTGCACCTGGCGAAAGTGTTATCCTTAAAGCAGGCGTAATCCTTTCCGAACCGGTAAAAATTCTGGATGGCGATTTGTATTACCGGATGAATGTTGATAAGGGAAATCAACTGGCAGAAGGAGAAGATATGATGAACCTCGGCCACATTGGGGTTGCTCCCAACACCACACAATACACCGCTGTTTTCCGAAACAACAATTCCGGTTCGCCATTCCGGTTTACTTCAGGCAATACCGGTGAAGCCTGGGTGATCGTTGGTACCGATTCAGGTTTTGAAGGAAGAACCACCTTGTACTATACCAAGATTGATATCCTGTTTAACGAGGTTGGACCAATTTAGCAGCATGTATTATTTTACAAAGCTGCCCGGAATTCATTTTTGATTTTATTTATCTTTATTCTCCCAAAAAGATTAATACATCACTATGAGAGCAAAAGTAATTGCGGCCGTTATGCTGTGCAGTATTGTATCATGGCCTGGTAATGCCCAGGGCATTGTAAACAAACTGAAGCAAAAGGCTGCGCAGGCAACCGAAAAAGCCATCGAAAAGAAGATTGATCCAAATGCGGGCAATCAAGGTAACACTCCCGGAAATCAACCGGGCAATAACCCCTCCAATACAGGCGGTGCCGGTTTGGTAATCGCCCCTCCGGATGTTAAGCAAAACATTTCCGAAGCGGAAGCCTCGTTTAAAGCCGGCAACTATTCCGATGCGCGGTATGCGGTACGGCAGGCCATGCTTGGCGTTGAAATGGAAATCGGCCAGAAGGTGCTCGCCTCACTTCCCGAAAGTGTTGCCGGCCTGAAAAAGGAACCTGAATCGGACAAAGTTACCAGCATGGGGTACGGCTGGGTTGGGCTTACCATTCACCGGGAGTACTCATCGGGTAGCAAGCAGCTATCAGTTGATATAGCCAACAATTCGGCCTGGATGTCGGCCGTGAATGCGTACCTCGCTTCGGGCGGCTATGCCCAGCAATCATCGGGCAGCCAGCAAAACTGGAAACAGACGAAAGTGAAGGGGTATAAGGGTATTATTGAATTTAATGAAGGCTCAGGATATAAACTGAGTGTGCCCATTGGCCAGTCATCCTTAATTGTGTGGCAGGGAATAAACTTTGCCACCGAGCAGGATATGATGAATGCAGCAACTGCATTTGATATTGACGGAATAAAAAATAAACTGGGTGAGAAGTAAAAAAATTGACGTATGAGAAAGTTAGTAACCTATGCGATTGTATTGTGTACCGTGGTAAGCGCCTCTGCACAGGAATTTGAAAAACATATTGCCAGTGCAAAATCGTCTTATGCATCAGGCAACCTTGAAGATGCACGGTTTAACCTTGAAGGCGCCTTGCGCGAAATAGACATCGCCATCGGCAAGGAAATTATGAAGGTGTTGCCCACAAGCCTGGGCGGCCTGGCCTACAATTCAAAGGAGGACAACGTTACCGGAACATCGGGGTCGCTGGTTGGAGGGCTGTATGTGCACCGTACCTACGGTAAGCCGGACGGAAAGCATGTAACGCTTGATATCATCAGCGATTCGCCCCTGATGGCCGGTGTCAATGCCATTCTGTCGATGCCCATGATAATGAACAGCAGTGACGGCACCCAGAAGGTGATTAAAATTCAAGGCTATAAAACACTGCTGACAAAGCGTACCAATGAAACCGGGCAAACCGTTGGCTATGATGTGCAAACCCCGTTTGGAAACTCCATGCTTACGCTGAACTGCAATGGGGTTACCACCGAAGGGGAAGCAACGCAACTGGCCAACTCCGTTCCCTTGGAAAAGGTAATCAAACTGGCGCAGTAGGAAGCCGTAAGTTGAATTGATTATTGATTAAGGAGCCCAATGGGTTCCTTTTTTATTCCCGTATCCAACCCACTTTATTTTCAACCGGGTTTCGCTTACGGGGTTGTGGTGGTTCTTTCAACATGCCAATATGAAAAAACCCAATGATCCTATCTTCAGAACTTAATCCAAAGGCTGCCTTTGCTTCTTCAAAATAGGTAATGCCCCCGGTGCTCAGGTAGCAGCCGATACCATAGGCAGTGGCAGTAAGGTACATGTTTTGAATGGCGCAGAATACCGCCCCGGCTTCTTCAATTTCAGGAACAGATTTTTTTTCATCGCGCTTCATGTACACCAGTATAACGTGCGATGAGTCCATCGGCTTGGTAAGCAGGTTTTGGTAGCGCTCTTCTTTAAAGGTTCCATCGGCCTGCGTTACTTTCCAGTAAACAGAAGCCTGCAGCTGGGCCAGTTTTTTACGGCCCGCCCCGGAGTAAACAATAAATCGCCAGGGTTCGGTAAGTTTATGCGTTGGCGCGCAGTTGGCGTTTTCAAGCAGTTGCCATACTACCCGGTCGCTAACCGGTGCCCCGGTATAGTCTTTTGGAAAAACCGAGCGCCTTAAGTGGATAAGCGCATTTGCCAGTTCGGGGTTCATTGTGGGTTATTTGGTTATGAAATTTAAAATAAAAAAGCCGCACGGAGGCGGCTTTACATTTTTTGCACGTGTTGATTTACAGGCCCGAAGATGGGTTAACTACCGCATGCGCAATAAACCACACCCCGTCATTGGCAACATCCGGGTCAGCAAAGTTTAACGTATACTGGTAGTACGTTGCACCGCCCGGGAATTTTACGGTATGCCCGTACTGACCTGGAGCAGCAGTAACCGGCCTGTTGTCTGCAGCGTAAATGTGCAGTTCTTTCATCGTCCACCCGTTGTCAATCAAATACGTAAGTGTTCCGATGGCAGTTGGAGCACCATTAATCATCACGGTTGCATACTCAATCGCCAGTCTCCCGACTTTCGTTCCCTTAGTAATATCGTTTTTGGCGGCACCGGCATAAATATCAAATGCAAATTCAATGGGTTCGTCAACATTTATGGCCCAGCCCCAGCGGTTAGAAATATTTAGCCCAGGCAGGCATTCGGGGTTAAACTCGTTGCAACCACCCTGCACAAACACCCAGTTGCCTTTGGCGAAAGCAGTTTCTTCATCGCTTACCGGGGGTTCGGGCGGGCTGCAACACACAATCTTATATTTCATAATAAAGGCCCAGCGGTTGAAGCAGGGAATCGGAAAATCACCTCCGAAAGCCGGCTCTCCATTTACTTCAGCGTAAGCAACCAATAACAGATTTTTTCCGCAATCCAGTTTCTTTTTGGCAAGGTCATCAAGCGGAATTTTGAACGTGTACGTGCTGGCGTTGTTTGCATTGGCTTTGTAAATAAAATTTACAAGAACCGGGTTGCCAGTGTGGCTTCGCGGCATGTCCTTCAGGTCGCCCCCAATCCATAGAAAAAGTTTCTGCAGGCTTTTGGTTGTGAAATAGGTAACGTAAAGATTTTTATCATCGTTGCTGATGGTGACGCTTCCCACATCCCTGTTATTTCTTACAAACAGGTCATAGACAGCCGGATCGGTACACGGCTTTACATCCGGAGGCAAGGTCAGCGGACCGTTATCGCCTTTTGGGGCACTATAGCGTGCGGCTGAAGAGGGGTCGTATTCTTCCCAAAGCTCTTCTTCGTCAGCGGCAGTTAATTCTTCGGCATCCTGAACCTGGCACGAAAGTACCAGGGCCGGAAAAAGTAGCCAGAACAGTAACTTTTTCATGGGTATTGTTTGATAGAGTAAAACTAAGCAAAATTTTCTAAAAGGCTCCATTTCAAGCGTTTAGAAAACTTAATGGGTGTAACTGCCTGTTAGTAACCCTATTTTGGGAACATTTTGGGGTCGATGGAAGGGATAAGTTTAAGTGCATTTTTGTAATAGACCTTTTTGAGGACTTCATCGGGCAGTTCCATACCGTACATGCGCCAGAAGGCGTGGTAGCGTTTGTGGTAGGGGAAATACTCATCGGCTGTTTCGAGCACACGGAAGTACGTTGAGTATTCTTCAGGTACCCACGAGTCTTTACCGAACAGCACGCGGTCCTGGTACCGGATGATGAAGTCGCGGGCGGTGCGCGGCTGCCTGCCCAGTTCGGCAATCACGGCCCCAATCTCTACATACATGTTGGGCATGGCATCCATCAGTGCGGCCAGCTTGTTCAAATCGTTGGGGTACCAGCCCATGTGCGCGTTAATGAACGTGGTCTTCGGGTGTTTTTTGAAAACATTGTGCTGCTCCCGGATCAGTTGTTCCCACGGTGCCGGGTCGGTTTCACTTCGCTTACGCGATGGAACGGTTTTCAGTTCAAGCCATCGTTCATTTCTTTCATCCATCGGATCCCAGAAGGATTTTGGGTCAGCGGTGTGGATAAGAACGGGAATTTTCAACTCACCGCACGCTGCCCAGATGGGGTCAATGCGCGGATCATCCACGGCAATACGATTGCCCTGGCTGTCTCGGGCGCTCATGCCCAGGCTTTTGTAAATCTTCAAACCCATGGCGCCACGCTTCACATCGGCTTCGAGTTGCTTTATTGTGCGCGACTGCCACTCTGGGTTATCAATGTCTGCAAAATCAATGTTGGTAAACAGGATGAACCGCTTTGGGTAATGCTGGTTAATGGCTTCGATGGATTTTTCGAGGTGATCCCCGCTTCTGCGAAACCCGCGACCGCTCAGGTTCACCATTACGGCCATGTTGAGTTTATCCATTTCGGCAACAAGCGTGTGGAGGTTGCCGGCAGACGTCATGTCGCCCTGGTGGTTGTGAATATCAATGAACGGAAATTTTGCACGGACAAGTTTATGCTCCTCTACCACAAGGGTTGAAGGAGGATCGTACGCCTCAAAATCCATTTTTAATTCCTCCTTTTGCTGTCCGTAACCCGACAGTACCGGGCAGGTTAACACAAATAGAAGCAGCTTGCGCATGATCATCGGGCGGCTATGTTTTGTGAAAAGGTACGGGTAAGCGGTTAGAAGGTTTACCGAAACCTACCGGGCTGCCGATACCGTACATAAATGGTGCTAATGTGGTGTGAATATTCAAACCCATCAAATTTTAATAACTTGGCTTCATGAAAACATATTGGTTGATAAAAACCTCCATACTGCCCAGCCTTATTTTTTTATGCCTGGTTGCTCAGGCACAGGATTTGGAAACCGCCCGAAAAAAAATACAGGTACAGGATTTTAAAAGCGCGAAAGCCGAACTGACGAAGGTTATTGATGCCAACCCGAAAAACAAAACGGCATTGCTCTTACGCGGTGAAGCCCGCTTGGGATTGGAGGATTTTTACGGGGCCATCAGCGACTTTACGTTCGCCCTGGAGGTTGACTCCACATTTGCCGAGGCGTTGAATAAAAGAGGTGAAGCTAAGATGGCACTCAATGACAACGAGGGAGCTATTATTGATTTTGATAAAGCCATAAAATTCAACCAAAGGTTTACCGAAGCCTATACCAACCGGGGGTTTGCCAAATATAACATTGAAGATCTGCAGGGCGCCTACTTCGATTTTTCGAAAGCACTTGAACTTGGGCCGCCCGATGCCGACAAATATTTTAACCGCGGTGTGGTGAAAGCCGAGCTGGGAGAATACGTGAGTGCGGTTGACGATTATAACAAAGCCATTGAACTGGACAAGACCGATGCAAGCCTGTACAACTACCGGGGTGTGGCGTATTATAACCTGAGCAATTTCGATCGGGCCATTGCCGATTACGATCAGGCCATTAAGCTCGACCCGAAAGATGCGCTCAAGTATGAAAACCGGGCGCTTGCCCGAAGCGCCAAGGAAGACTATAAGGGCGCCCTGGATGATTACAATAAAGCCATTGAGTTGAACCCGGATGATCCGGAAACGCTTAACCTGCGGGGCGTTGTAAAGTTTAACCTGGATGATCATGACGGGGCCATCAAGGATTATACACAAGCCATTGAACTGGACCCGACCAACCCGGTGTACTACGACAACCGGGCATTGAGCCGCACCGAGAAAGGCGACCTTGCCGGTGCGGTTGACGATTATTCTGCCTCTATTGATTTATACCCTACCGATCCGGAAACTTTTTACCAGCGCGGCCTGGTAAAACTGCAGATGGGCAACAAGTACGATGCCTGCCTTGATTTTAAAACAGCCGAAGGATTAGGGTCAGCCGAAGCCAAAACGGCCATTAAGAAGAATTGTAAGTGAAGTCAGAAACCCCACCAGGCAACCCCCATCTCCCCCCTTCAGGGGGGATTCAGGGGGGTGTAAAAACCATTGCCGTAATCCTCAACGGAATTTGCCTAAAGAAAAAACTATTTTACTCCAAAATTCTTCCTGCACTTCAAACAGTGGCTGCAGTTTCCGTGCACGAAACCCGCACCAGGCACGATGCCGTAACGTTGGCATCAAAAGCTGTTGAAAAACGCTGCGATGTGCTTTTTGCTGCCGGTGGCGATGGCACGCTCAACCAGGTAGTAAACGGCATGCTGGCCGGAAACGAAAGCAGTTCTGCGCTTCCGGTGCTCGGACTAATACCCCTTGGGTCGGGGAATGATTTTGCGCGAACCGTTAACATCAAACCTCAGGCTTCGCTACTCCTTGACCTTTTAAGAAAGTTTAAACCCAAACCGGTGGATGTTGGAAGGATAACGTTTACCCGCGAAGTCGGTACGCCTGTATGTTACTTTATTAACATTGCCGATGTAGGCATGGGCCCGGAGGTGGTGAGGCGCGTGCTTAACAGCGGTCGGGCATTCGGAACAACACTAACCTATTACAGCGCTATACTGCGCACGTTTGCTTCTTACAAACCCGCCTGGGTTGCCATACAAGCGCCAGGGTGGCAATGGGAGGGAAAAATTCGTTCGGTGGCAATAGCCAACGGTCGCTTCTTTGGCAGCGGTATCGGCATTGCGCCCAATGCCAAACCCGATGATGGGACATTTACCTGTTTTATTGGGGGCAATGTATCGGCTGTTGATTTCTTGTTGCAGCAGGGCCGCATGCGAAACGGCAGGCGGGTTATTCACCCCGAAATACATTACCGCGATGCTTCAGGTGTTGAGCTTAATTCCGACAGCCGCCACGCAATTGAAGCCGATGGCGAACTGGTGGGAACCTTGCCGGTTAAAATTGATCTGCTACCCGGAAAGCTGAAGTTATTGTGGTGAGAAAAAAAATCATCCCGCCTGATGGCGGGATGAAGTAGTTCCTTACCATTTGATGGCACTTAATTTGACATAAACATTGCCCCCATAAGTGAAGCAAAGAAAACAAAGTAAAGAACCATAAAAATTGCAGCCCAAATAAGGGCAGCCTTTGCCCAGTTTGATTTGTTAGGGTTATTTCCGGATGAAAATGCCCAGACGAAAAGCATAACGATTCCAACAACAGGAATAGCACAGATAAGTATGGTGATCATCCAGTCTTTAACGGTCATCACCGGAGCTTGTTGATTTTCCATAATGTTTTAGGGTTTAGTTATGATTAAAAATAAATCCTTATTCTGAAAAATCCGAGAATTAGTTTCATTTTAGGCGGCTATTGGCATGCCCATGAATCAAAAATTAGAACGCGTTTTCGGCCAACTGGAGGCACAGCGTAAGCAACTGGAAGAACAGTTTTCTCCCCTCCCGGACAGTGACTGGAATTGTTCACCTCAACCGGGAAAATGGTCGATGGCCCAGGTTTTTACACACCTGGTCACATCCGAAAAACTTTCGGCTGGCTACATGAAAAAGAAAGCCCAGGGTATTGAGCAAGCCGGTACCTCAGGTTTGCTTGAATCGGTAAAAATGATCATCCTGGTTATCTCGCAACGCCTGCCAATGATGAAATTCAAAGCGCCAAAGG